>JBBJOD010000185.1:0-8827 GCA_037721715.1 Chitinophagaceae bacterium
GCCCTCCAAACCAGAGGATGCCGCAAAGTACCAGCACACCAAGGAATTCGCTCATGGGAGAGGCAAGGTCGCGCCGGTAATTCATTTTATTTTTCACCCGGAATAGGGCGTCGTTGGTAGATAAAAATTTACTTCGCAGGATGTGCTCGGCATTAAAAGCCTTTATTACCCGTAACCCGGTTAATGTTTCATCCAGTATTGAAAGCCCTTCGCCCGACTTGATGGCGGCGGCGTTACTTTGTTTTTTCAGGCTACGACTCACCCTTCCAATAACAAAGCCAGTAACAGGAAGAAAGATTAATAAGAAAACCGAAAGTTGCGGACTTAAAAATATGAGGGTAGACAATATAACAATAATGGTAAGTGGTTCCTTGATAAATCCTTCCATCGTGTTTACCACTGTCCCTTCCAGTTCCCAGGTATCGTTTGTCATTCTGCTGATTAGGTCTCCTTTTCGCTGCTCAGTAAAATAACCAATCGGGAGGCTGAGTATCTTGTTATAGAGATCGTTTCTCAAACGCGTCATTACATTATTACGCATGGGCGAAAGCACATAATAACTCAGGTATAAAAACAGGTTTTTCAGAAATATGGAAGTAATTATAATGGCACATATATAGGCAAGTGCGGTGATTACCCCTTGCTCATTGATTACCTGGCTTAAATAATAACTAAGTGTTTTTAAGATACTGCCGGCATCGAAATGTAACGGCGGAAGATCATTGACCCTTTGTCCGGGATTGAATAAAACGTCAAGAAAAGGGATAAGCATTGAAATGGAAACAATTCCGAAGACGATGGATAGAATTGTAAAAAGCATGTAAAGCGCAATACTTCTTTTGAATGGTTTGAAATATTTTAAAAGCCCGGCATATCTCTTCATAATTAGCGTTAAAAAGCAGGATACTGGTGAATGTTACAGCAAACCCAGCAATTAAACTGTAAATTTACATGGAATAATTGTTAGGAAAATGCAACAAGAAACAAAACGGCAAAAACAGGTAGCTGGCCTGATAAAAGAAGAATTGAGTGTAATCTTTCAACGATTGGGGCTTAGCATGACAGACGGCGGGATGATTTCGATAGCTTCGGTAAAAATAACGCCTGATCTTTTCGAGGCCAGGGTTTATATCAGCCTGTTCCAGGTAAAAGATGTAAAGGAAACAATGAAAAAAATCGAAGAGCGAAGTTGGGAAATAAAAAAGGAACTGGTTAGCCGCGTAAAACACCAGTTACGAAGCATGCCGCAACTTACCTTTTTTCATGATGATACCCTCGACTACGTTTTTAAAATGGAAGAAGTGTTTAAAAAAATTAATGATGATAAAAGGGAGGATTCAGAAAAGTGATGAGTAACGAGTGATGAGTTATGAGTAACACTTGTAATCGGTGAATACGCTCCAGCAAGGCGGCTTATTAATATTTATTCAAACGCATTTACCTTGCAACTCATCATTCATCATCCCTAACTCATAACCACTACATGTACCTCATATTCGCCTGGAGATATTTTAAAGCAAAAAAGTCAACGAATGCCATCAACATTATTGCATGGGTGAGTGTACTTGCTATTGCAGTGGGTACCGCCGCGTTGATCATCCTGTTAAGTGTTTTTAACGGTTTCGAAGACCTGGTTAAATCTTTATATGCCGACTTTTACACTGACCTGAAGGTTGCCCCTGCCCATTCTAAAAGCATACTGTTTTCGAAAGACCAGCTTTTGCGGCTTAAAGCTTTGCCTGATGTAAAAGGTTTCTCGATGGTAATGGAAGAGAAAGCGTTGTTACAGAACGGAGACCTTACTTCCATCGTATACCTTAAAGGGGTTGATTCAGCGTATGTTCATGTTACGGGTGTTGCCAATAAGCTGGTAAAAGGAAGTTTTAACCTGGGAACGGCGGACACACCGGCCGCCATTCTTGGCTTAGGAATTGAGAACGCTGTTGGCGTTCAGACAGACCGGGAGATCTTACCGCTGACTATCTACCTTCCTAAAAGCGGGGTAAGCCTGAATGTATCAGATCCTATGCAGTCATTAAGCGCGGATAATATCGTCACTACCGGAACATTCGCCATTCAGCAGGATTTTGATAATAAATACGTTATTACTAATATCGCATTCATCAAACGCATGCTTAACCTGAAAAAAGATGAATACGGCGGTGTTGAAATTACGCTGTTTGAAGGACAGAAAGACAGGTCTGTAAAAAAACAGCTCACTGAAATTTTTGGTGCTGACTATATTATTGAAACACGTTATGAGCAAAACAGGAGCTTGTACTCCGTTATGCAGATTGAGAAATGGGTAATATATGGAATCTTGTCCCTTATATTAATCGTAGCGGCTTTTACTATGATAGGCGCTTTAACAATGCTGGTTCTAGAAAAACAAAAGGATATCCAGGTACTTAAGTCTATGGGCGCCAATAACAACCTGATTCAAAAAATATTCCTGAGTGAAGGAGTTCTGCTGGCTACAGTTGGTGGCATACTTGGCGTACTGTTGGCCGTTTTCATCTGCTGGATGCAGGTCCGTTTTAAGTTGGTGAAATTGGAAGGCAGTAGCTTCCTAATTGACTATTATCCCGTAAAACTTGTGCCCGCAGATTTTATTTTGGTGTTAACCACGGTTTTCCTCGTGTCGTGGACCGCTTCCTGGTTTCCTTCCCGCCGCGCTTCCATGCAAGCGATTGAATTGAGAAGCTGAATTTAGTGATGGGTTATGAGTGATGAGTTATGAGTGATGGGTGATGAGTGATGGGTGATGGGTTATGAGTGATGGGTGATGGGTGATGGGTGATGAGTGATGAGTTATGGGTTATGAGTTATGGTTTGGACGATCAGTAAGGCTAACAATACATTAATAACGTTCTTCACTCATCACCCATCACCCATAATTCATAATTCATATTCATCACTCTAATAATCTCCCAGCGTTTCCGGCAGTTGCTCAAGTGCTTTTTTTAATTGTTCATCATTTGGCGATACGCCATGCCATTCATGGTTGCCTTCCATAAAATCAACACCACTGCCCATCACCGTAGTCATCAACACCGCAATCGGTTTACCTTTGCCGACGAAAGTCCGGGCTTTTTCTAGAGTCGCGGTTACTTCATCAATATCATTGCCTTTGGGTAAAAGAATAACTTCCCATCCGAATGCATCGAATTTAGCAGGCAGGTTACCAAGATTCATCACTTTAGCGGTAGTTCCATCAATCTGCTGGCCGTTCCAGTCTATTGTTGAAATAAGGTTATCAACTTTTTTATGAGCGGCGAACATAATTGCTTCCCAATTCTGTCCTTCATTCAATTCTCCGTCGCCATGCAGTGAATAAACAACATTTGCTTCATTGTTCAATTTTTTTGCCAGGGCTGCCCCGATGGCAACGCTCATTCCCTGCCCCAGAGATCCGGAAGCTATGCGTATTCCTGGCAGGTGTTCATGTGTTGTTGGGTGCCCCTGCAGCCGCGAATCCAGCTTGCGGAATGTAGCCAATTCCTTAATATTGAAATAACCTGATCTTGCAAGGGCCGAATAGAATACTGGCGAAATATGCCCATTTGAAAGAAAAAAAAGATCTTCATTCGTTCCGTCCATGTTGAAGTCAGGATTGTGCTTCATTTCCTTAAAATACAAAGCTGTCATATACTCTGTACATCCCAATGATCCACCCGGGTGTCCGCTGGAAGCGCCGTGTACCATTCGTACAATGTCTCTTCTGATCTGCGAGGCAATATCTTTGAGTTCCGGCATAGCTGCTTGTTTTCTTGGTCGCAAAACTAATCCAAAAAAAATCTAACTTCATAACGCCAATGAAATATTTGGCCATTTTTTTTGGTTTAAGCTATTGCCGGTAAAATCAGGGCATCTTCTTTGTCTATAGAGGTTGACCTCTAGATTTGGGTCTTTTCATCTATTTTTTAATAAAAGCAGCATGAGAAGCACCATAAGCAAACTGGAATTTCTATTTTTGTAAAACAAACTCAACCGGATGTTTGATATTTTATCATCAATTATTATATCGTTTACTATCACATTTTTAGCAATACCCGTTATTATAAAGGTATCAGAAGAAAAGATGTTGTTTGATGTACCGGATGCAAGAAAAATACATAGCAATCCCATTCCTTCTCTTGGGGGACTGGGGATTTTTGCTGGTTTTGTGATCACCTGTTTGCTTACCATTTCTTTTCATAACGCTACAGAGTTCCAGTTTTTTATCGCGGCTGCCCTCGTCATTTTTTTCTTAGGCATAAAGGACGATATATTGATTATTTCGCCGCTTAAAAAATTTATCGGGCAGGTATTGGCGGCTTTCTTAATTATTTTTAAAGGTGGCGTTCAGATAAAAGGTATGCATGGCTTTCTTGGAATCTATGAATTACCGGAGATATTCAGCCTCGTCCTTACTTATTTTACTGTAATCGTTATCATTAACTCCTTCAACCTGATTGACGGAGTAGATGGATTGGCAGGTTCCCTCGGGTTCATGGCCACTTCAATAGTTGGCATGTATTTCCTTCAGAATGACATTATACCCTATGCCGCCCTGTCTTTTGCGCTAGCAGGCAGCCTTGCGGCGTTTCTTATTTATAATTTCCAACCGGCTAAGATATTTATGGGAGATACAGGCTCGTTACTGATTGGGCTGATTACGTCGATCCTAATTATCAAATTCATTAATGTTTCCACTTCCAGCGTTGTTGCCCTGGAGGCTTCACCTGCTCTTGGTTTCGCTATACTGCTTATTCCCTTGATAGACACCTTGAGGGTTTTTGCCATTAGAATCATGCACCGTCGTTCGCCTTTTAGCCCGGATAGAAATCATGTGCATCATCTTCTACTCGATCGTGGTTACTCTCACCAGAAAATCACCATGATTCTGGTAAGCATAAACTTATTATTTATTGCATTAACCTACCTCGGTAGGTCACTTGGCAGTACCGTGTTGATATTTGGTATTGTTTCCATATTTTTTGCCGGAATTGGCCTGTTGTATTATAACCGACCTGACCGCACATTGATTTTAGCGGACACAGGAAATAAGGCCAATAAGAAAGTAGGTTCCTCTACATTACTGTTCTCTAAAAAGGCTGTATTGGAAGAAAAATAGCTGCCAGGTCGCTCTCTACTCCATCTATATACTGTTCGGTTATTAACTTTTTACAAGGCGCCAATTCCTGCCTTAGTGAATATTTTTACCTGTTACATAAGGTTTTATTAATTTGCCGGCTCAATACAAATATATGTCTGACGATTTAACGTTGATTTTGGTAGATACTGAAGATCTTATGAATAAGGCCATTACTCACCTGGAAGCAGAATTGGGTAAGATACGTGCAGGTAAGGCCAATCCGCAAATGCTGGAGGGTATAATGGTTGACTACTATGGCTCGTTTACACCTATAAACCAGGTGGGGAATATATCTGTAATGGATGCCCGCACTTTATCAATACAACCCTGGGAAAAAAATATGTTGCAGCCTATTGAACGAGCAATAATTGCGGCTAACATAGGCATCAATCCTCAAAACGATGGCAACCTTATCCGCCTTTTTCTTCCACCGCTTACAGAAGAAAGAAGGAAAGAATTGGTTAAAAGAGCCAATGGTGAGGGTGAACAGTCTAAAGTGGCAATACGGAATATTCGACGTGACTCTATTGAACAGATCAAAAAATTGCAAAAAGATGGACTGAGTGAGGATGAAGGCAAGGATGCTGAAAATGAGATCCAGGAAGTAACTGACAGATTTATCACCCAGGTAGACAAACACCTCGTAAAGAAAGACAAAGAAATCATGGCGGTTTAGTACACTACTCCGCTAGTTATTCGTCAATGAAACACCGGCCAGAATAATCCCCAGGCATACCAGTTCCAACAAACTGATGCCTTCCTGGTATAGCAGGCCCCAAAGGATGGCAACAAAGGGAATAGCATAAGTGACCATAGACGTAAACAGTACGCCGGCTCTTTTTACAAGCATGTAGAAAATAACAGAGGCTACGGCGGTTCCCATTACCCCCAGTATGATGGCTGCACCCGTTGAAATCAAATAAGGCTTTTGAGTAAGTGACAAAGTGAAGTAGCCGCTGAAATACAATATTAAAAAGGAAGGTACGGTAAGAAAAGAAAAGGCGAAGGCGGCAATGTTCAGTGAACCGGTATCTCTCAGGTATTTGCTAACCATATTAACATTGAATCCGTAACATACAGTGGCCAGGATTACCAAAGTAGCATATGGCAGGAAAGCCAGTTCAATTTTCCCTTTGCTCAACAACAAAAGACACAACCCTGCAAGACCCGTAACTACACCGGCGAGCTTACGCCAATGTAGTGGCGTTTTAAAAAAAAGTATGCCGGTAGTTAAGGTGAAAACCGGGGTAAGGGCGTTTAATATACCCGTTAAAGAACTGTCTATCTTTGTTTCAGCAATACAAAATAGAAAGGCCGGCAAAAAACTGCCTGCAATTCCCGATATAATGATTAAATGCATTTTATCCATGGGCATTTTCCTGAATTGCCTGGCTGCAACGGGTAGTAATACGATCCCTGCACTCAGCAAACGTATGGCCGCCACCTGGTAAGCAGTGAGGCTTTGCAACCCGATCTTCATGAGGATAAATGAGCTTCCCCAAATCAGTGATAAAGCAATGAATATTGCCCAGTTAATTAATTGAACACTCGCTGCCATAAGCGCGCAAAGGTGGTAAATTGATATTAGGTAGAAAATTAAATTTATCTTGAGGAAAATACAGAAATGAGTAGAATTAACCTTAGCCAGATTGACACAAGGGCGCCGAAAGAAATGGACAAGCAGGAGACGAAAGAAAAAACAAAAGAAATTCTCAGCGAACTGAATGAGTTGCAAAACCTGTTATATGCAGAAGGCAAACATTCATTACTGATTGTTATACAGGGTATGGATGCAAGCGGAAAAGACGGGGTTACCAGGAACGTTTTTACTGCAATGAATCCACAGGGTATCATGGTTAAGTCTTTCAAAGCCCCTACAGCGGAAGAGTTGTCTCATGATTTTTTATGGCGCATTCACCAGCATACCCCTGCAAAAGGCATGATACAGATCTTTAATCGCTCTCATTATGAAGACATAGTGGTAACAAGGGTGCATAACTGGTGCGACAATGAAACGGCAAAGAAAAGAATGAATGCGATCAATAACTTTGAAGAATTATTGCAAGAACATGTCAACACCAATATTTTAAAGTTTTACCTGCACATTTCCCCAAAAGAGCAGCAAGAACGCTTATCTGAAAGGATCAAAGACCCCACCAAGCAATGGAAATACAATGAAAACGACTTCGAGGAGGCTAAGTTATGGGATGTGTATATGGAAATGTATGAAGATTGTTTTGAATACTGCGGAAAGGTTCCATGGGATATTGTGCCGGCTGACCAGAATTGGTACAAGGAATACCTCATCGCTTCCAAATTGCATGAAACTCTTAAGAATTTGAATATGCAATACCCCGGAATCAAGAAATAAGTAAACTGGTTCCTGCAATTATTGAAGCAACTTCAACAACTACTGTTATGGCAATGCTTAAGGAATTTAGAGAATTTGCCATCAAAGGCAATGTAATGGATCTTGCAATCGGTGTTATCATTGGAGCAGCTTTCGGGAAAATTGTTAGTTCCCTGGTAGATGACGTTATCATGCCACTTGTTAACCCACTCATTCCTGCAGGAGGTTGGCAGAACCTTATAGTCTCACCCGGTGTTAAAGTGGGAAGTTTTTTATCGGTTGTACTAAATTTCGTCATCGTGGCTTTTGTACTGTTCCTTCTTGTAAAGGGCATTAATGCCTTAAAAAGAAAAGAAGAATCAAAGCCTCAACCCCCGGCGCCCCCTTCGGCTCTTACTACCACAGACAAGCTACTAATGGAAATAAGAGATTCTTTGGAAAAAAATCAATCGACCAATCTACCCTGATTCTATACAAGGCCACTTGCCACTTCAGAAAGCATTAGAATGCATGTAGCTGCTCACGAAATAAGTCTTTGGAGATGCGATTAAAATATGATTGCGAGTAAAAATTTTAAATTATACTGTGAATACACCCGTTTACCAGATAAAGCTTCCCCAATTTGAAGGGCCCTTTGATTTGTTGTTATTTTTTATTGAAAGAGATGAGTTAGATATCTATAACATTCCCATCACACGTATTATTAAAGACTTCCTGGATTATATTCATGGCAGCGATGGATTAAATATAGAATTGTCAAGTGAATTCATTTTGTTTGTATCAACGCTGATGCGGATAAAAGCGCGCCTTTTACTACCCAGGAAAGAAGTGGATGCGTTGGGAAATGAAATTGATCCGCGTACGGAACTCATCGACAAAATACTTGAATACAGAAGATTTAAAGAAGCCGCAGCGAAAATGGCAGAGATGGAGGCCGTGCGCATGTTAATGGTTAAAAGAGGCAACCTGCAGAAAGACATTTCAGCAATTGGAGAAGAAGCTGGTGAAGGAACCGAAATTCAGGCAATTACTTTGTTCAAAATAATGAAAGCGTTTGAAAAAGTTATGCAAAAGGTGCATGACCGTAATAATAAGCCGGTTCATACTGTGGTTCAATATAATTATTCCATGGAACAAAGCAGGGAGCACCTCTATAATATTGTTCGATCGTCTGGCACCTGCTCGTTTGATAAAGTATTCGAGGTTTGTGAGAACAGGATTCATTCCATCTTCCTCTTTCTTTCGATGCTTGAGCTCGTGCAAATGAAATACCTGTTGATAATGACAGGTGAAGGAAGAAATAATTTTTTGATAGAATGGAATCTAAACAGGGAAGAAGA
>JBBJOD010000186.1:0-8821 GCA_037721715.1 Chitinophagaceae bacterium
TCAAGGTTACAGACGGCCTAGATATCGCATTGTTTGCCAGTGAGCCTGTTATGACCAATCCTACCAATATGGATATAGATCATAAAGGAAGGGTATGGATAACAGAGGGCTACAACTATAGAATCAACCTCCATCCAGATCAGCCGGTGAAAGCTATTGGTGACCGCATTTTAATTTTAGAAGATAGGGATGGTGATGGAAAGGCCGACACCAGTAAAGTTTTTTACCAGGATACCTCTATAAACGCCGCTCTGGGAATTGCCGTATTAGGCAACAAAGTAATCGTTTCCTGTAGCCCCCATGTATTTGTGCTTACAGATTCAAACGGCGATGATAAAGCTGATAAAAAAGAAATTCTGTTCCAGGGTATCGGTGGTGTACAGCACGACCATGCTATCCATGCATTCACTTTTGGGCCGGACGGCAAACTATATTTCAATTTCGGGAATGCGGGAGATAGCATCCTGGACAAGAATGGTAAGATAGTAAGAGACGAGGACGGCAATAGTGTTAATGGTAAAGGGAAGCCTTACCGGCAGGGAATGATCTTCAGGTGTGATATGGATGGAAATAACTTTGAAGTGCTGGCTCATAATTTCCGTAATAACTATGAAGTGGCGGTTGATGCGTTTGGCAACCTTTGGCAGTCGGACAATGATGATGACGGCAACAGGGGCGTGCGCATCAATTATATATTAGAATATGGTAACTATGGGTATACCGATGAAATGACAGGTGCCGGATGGAGGTCAAGGAGAGTAAACCTTGAAGATTCTATTCCCCTGCAGCATTGGCACTTGAATGACCCCGGCGCTGTACCCAATCTATTACAAACAGGATCAGGTTCGCCAACCGGTATGCTTGTATACGAGGGAAGCCTGTTTCCTGATAGATTTTACGGACAAATGATCCATAGCGAGCCCGGACACAACGTTGTTCGTTCATATCCCGTAAAAAAGAATGGGGCAGGTTATAATGCTGAAATTGTCAATATCGTGGAATCGGTAGATGATAGCTGGTTTCGGCCTTCAGATGTTTGTATAGCTCCAGACGGCTCCCTTTTTATAGCAGACTGGTACGACCCTGGGGTGGGCGGACACCAGGTGGGAGACCTCGACAGGGGACGTATCTTCAGGGTGGCACCTGATGTGTCAAAGTATAAAATTCCGGCCTATTCAATAAATACTACCGGGGATGCAATCAAGGCTTTGGAAAGCCCTAACCTGGCTACCCGTTATATGGCCTGGCAAAAACTACATGAACAGGGCACCGCGATAGAGAAAGAGCTTTCCGAAGTTTTTACTAATAATTCAAACCCCCGTTTCAGGGCAAGAGCATTCTGGTTGTTGACTAAATTGCCTGGGAAAGGTCTGGAATACGTGAACAAGGCCTTGAACGATCAAGATGAAGACATTCGCATAGCTGCTTTCAAAGCTGCGCGTGAACTGAAGATGGATCTAATTCCACTGGTAAAGCAAGTGGTTCATGATCCTTCGGCTCAAATACGCCGCGAAGGACTGATTGCATTAAGACACAATAAGTCGCCTGAAGCGCCAGGGTTATGGACCGAGATGGCACAACAATATGATGTTAAAGATCGCTGGTACCTGGAAGCGTTGGGTATAAGCGCCGATAAACAATGGGACAGCTATTTTGCCGCCTGGCAAGATAAGGTAGGCAATGAATGGGGTTCCCAGGCCAGTAAAGATATAGTATGGCGCTCGAGAGCCAAAGCGGCATTGCCTATGCTGGCAAGCATCATCCAGAATGATAAAATGGATCCCCTGAAAAATCTTAAATTCTTCCGTGCCTTCGATTTTCAAACTGATACGTCAAAACAAAGAATACTTCTTTCTTTATTAAATGGAAACCATCCCGATCAAAAATCTATTACCCTTTATGCCCTGCTGCAAATAGATACATCCAGGCTGGTTATGACCAGGGAACTGACAAGCGCTGTAGAAAATAGCCTCGGGACGGTAAAAGGCAGCGCGGTATTCCTCGACCTCGTAGCCAGGTATAAAATCAAAAACCAGAATCCTGAATTATTAAAGATAGCCGTAACAGATTCAAAAAGAGAGATTAAATCAGCGGCTGTAAGGCTGTTAATTGCCAACAACGGGGAAAAGGAACTGAAGGCTGCCATGCTTTCGGATACCGCTACCGCAATGTCTTTAATAAGTAGTTTATTTGGAGCTGAAGATCCAAAAATTAAAAATGTTTTGCAATCCATTATAATGGATGGAAAGTTCGATTTTAAAGTGAGGCAAAGAGCAACACAAACATTCGCCAATGGCTTTACAGGTGCCGAACGACTTATGAATTTGGTAACTGAAAAAAAGCTTCCAAAAGAACTGGATACTACCGCCGAACGAATTTTATTGAAATCAAGGCGCGCCGATATAAAACAAAAGGCTATGGCATTTTATAACCAGGGTCAAAGCGATCAGTCCCTTCAGCCAGTTGCGAACCTGATCAAACTAACAGGCAATACTACCTCTGGTAAGGCCATGTTCACAGGTACCTGCTCGGTTTGCCACCAGGTAAATAACACCGGTACTCGCTTTGGTCCTGACCTGTCTGAAATTGGTGCAAAGTATCCAAAAGAAGGTTTGTACAAAGCGGTTTTACAGCCAGACGCTGGCATAGCTTTTGGCTATGAGGGATTCATTTTTAAAACTAAAGACGGTAACCAGGTTCTTGGTTATATAAGCAGTGAAACAAAAGATGAGATCACAGTAGAAATGATGGGCAGCACCTCCACCAAAATCAAAAAGAGCGAACTTCTCTCTAAAAAACCTTATGAGCATTCTTTAATGCCAACAGGTCTGGTTAGCGCAATGAAACAACAGCAGGTGGTTGACCTGATCGAATACATGACAGGACTGAAAAAGAAAGGTTGATCTATTTCGGCCGCGACCTGGGAGGGCTTGAAGACCAGAGGGTAAGAAAACCACAAAGGCAGAATCAGAAATTACCGATACAGCTTACTACTTGAAAAAATAAAAATTCAATGAACCTTAGCCGCTTTGCACTTTTACTTGCCTTCCTGGCGATTATAGCCTGGCTTCCGAAACCGGGCGTTTCAGATAAAATTGGGCGTCCGGGACTGTTTCAAAAACTAAATAACAAGGAACCGCTCGCGAAGAAAAAAATAGTTTTTATTGCGGGCGCGTGCAGCCATGGCCCGGGAGCACATGAGCACAATGCAGGCTGCACTTTATTAGCATCGCAAATCAATAAACAGATCGGCAATCTTGTTGAAGCTGTTGTTTACCAGGGTTGGCCCTCAGACAGCACAGTTCTTGATAATGCCGCTTCATTGGTGATGTATATGGATGGTGCGGAGTCACATTTAGCATTAAAACACTTGCAACACCTTGATGCGCTCATGAAAAAGGGTGTCGGTTTAGCCTGTATTCATTACGCAGTGGAAGTACCTAAAGACAACGGTGGCCCTGAATTTAAGCGGTGGATTGGCGGTTATTTTGAAACATTCTGGTCTGTCAATCCCCATTGGTTAGCTGAATATAAATCGTTGCCGAAACACGCCGTTACCAACGGAGTGAAACCCTTTACTATAAACGATGAATGGTATTATCACATGCGCTTTATGGATAATATGAAAGGCGTTACACCCATTCTTACAGCCGTTCCCCCGGCTTCTACTTTAACCAGGAAAGACGGCCCACGTGATAATAACGAATTTGTTCGCAAGGAGCAGGGATCGCCACAACATATGTGCTGGGTAACGGAACGCGCTGATGGAGGTAGAGGCTTTGCATTTACGGGTGGCCATCTTCATAAAAATTGGAGCAATGAGAATTTTCGCAAACTGGTACTGAACGGCATTGTGTGGACGGCGAAAGTTGCAGTGCCCAAAAATGGTGTTGCTTCGCCGGCCCTTTCAGATGCAGATCTATCGGTAAACCTGGATCAGAAGCCTTGTGTCCGGAACAGGTAATCCTCTAACAGTATCATGTTCTCAACATCAAACAATATTTCTACTTCAATATTTTAAATCGCTGTATAGCCATAAAACAAAAATCAATTGCCATGAATAAGAACTTGCCATTTAATAAAATTTGCCCCCGGATAAATTTAAATACTCGGGATTTTTGGTGTCTCAAAATCTTCGTGTTTTTAATTTTATTAAGTTTTTCTGTTAGCCTGCTCGCGCAGCAGAGAAATGTTAGCGGAAAAGTAACCTCTGGGGACTCTGCTTTAAATGGTGTTACTGTAGCGGTAAAGGGAACCAATACTGCCACTCAAACTGATGTGAACGGCACTTTCAACATTGCAGCAGCGCCGAACACTACATTAATTTTCAGTTATATTGGTTTTGTAACAAAGGAACTTAAAGCAGCCAATCAATCTACGCTGAATGTGCAGCTGGAATCTGTTGACCAGGAAATGCAGCAGGTAGTAGTAATCGGTTACGGAACCACGAAAAAGCAAACACTTACCGGTTCTGTGACGACGGTCAAAGGCTCCGAAATAATAAAATCTCCAGTTACCAATGTGAGCAATAGCTTAGCCGGCCGACTGGCAGGTGTTACTGCAGTAACACGCGGAGGAGAGCCGGGAAACGATGCCTCTACCATTAGGATCAGGGGATCTAATACGCTTGGCAATAGTAGTGCTTTGGTTGTTGTTGATGGCATTCCCGGACGATCCCTGGATCGTATCGACCCGAATAGTATTGAGTCTATTACAGTTCTTAAAGACGCGTCAGCTGCCATTTATGGATCTCAGGCAGCAAACGGCGTAATTTTGATTACTACCAAACGCGGAAAACTCGGCAAGCCTGAAGTGGTAGTTAATCTTAGCAGAGGGTTTAGTCAACCTACTGTAATTCCTAAAATGACCAATGCTGCGCAATATGCTACTGCATTGAATGAACTGGACGGATACGCACGCCTTCAACCCAGGTATACAGATGAAGATATTCAGAAGTTTTCAGACGGGTCTGACCCATGGGGTCATCCTAACACAGATTGGTTCGATGCCGTTCTCAAACCATGGTCCGCCCAGGTGCAAGCGAACGTCAACATTTCAGGTGGAAGTGAATATATGAGGTATTTTGTTTCTTTAGGCGCTAAAAACCAGGATGCAAATTATAAAAATAGTGCCACTAAATATAAACAGTATGATTTTCGTACCAATTTAGACATTAATGTAACTAAAGATAAAAACATAACTATAGGATTCGATGTACTTGGGCGTTTAGAAAACAGCAATTTCCCGGGAAGGGGTGGTGGTGGTGGTCAAATATTAGCGGCACTGCAAAGGGGTAAACCCATTATGCCTGCTTATTGGCCCAATGGTTTGCCCGGACCCGATGTTGAAAGAGGAGAAAACCCTGTGGCCCTGGCTACAAACCAAACAGGTTTCACGGATAATAAGAACTACGTCTTAAATGCCAATGCAAAATTAAATATAAATATACCATGGATTAAAGGTCTTTCTTTAACTGGAAACGCTTCAGTGGATAAAGGCATTCGATTTAATAAAGTATTTCAAAAACCATGGTACCTGTATTCATGGGATGGACTTTCTTATGATGCAAATCGCGTCCCAATACTTGTAAGAGGCAAAAAAGGTATAGATGATCCGAACCTGAATCAATACATGGAAGATAATCGGGATTACCTGCTTAATGGACTAATAAACTATAAGACGACGATTGGCGACAACCATTATATTAGTTTATTGGCGGGCATGGAAACCAGAACCGGAGGCAGTGAAAATTTCAGTGCTTTCCGCAGGTATTTCGTATCTACCGATTTGCCTCAACTAAACGCAGGTGGATCAAATGCATTGAATAACAGTGGTACTGCTTCTCACAATGCACGCTTAAATTATTTTGGTAGAGTTAATTACAATTATAAAGAAAAGTACCTGACAGAATTTGTATGGCGTGTTGACGGATCGTATATTTTTCCCGAGGCCGGGAGATATGGTTTTTTCCCCGGTGTGTCGGTTGGATGGAGATTGTCTGAAGAAAACTTTTGGAAAAATAATTTAGCTTCCATCAGTGATAATGTTAAACTGCGTGCGTCATATGGAGCAACCGGAAATGATCGCATAGATCCGTATCAATATCTTTCAACTTACGGTTTTAACAACACCAACTATGTCTTTGATGTTAGCAATGAGGCTCGTGCGCTAACAGAGACGAGGATACCCAATCCAAATGTAACCTGGGAAGTGTCAAAGCAGTTTAATACTGGTATCGATGCGAGTTTTCTTAGTAATAAGCTATCTGTAACAATTGATTATTTCGATTACAATCGTTCAAACATACTTTGGGTAAGAAGTGCATCTGTGCCAACAAGTACCGGGTTAACATTACCAAGAGAGAATATTGGAAAAGTTAGAAACAGGGGCTTTGATTTAGATGTTGCCTACAGAAACCAAGCGGGTGATTTCAGGTACACGATTGGTGTTAACGGTGGGTATGCCAAGAATAAGATTACTTTTTGGGACGAATCTCCAGGGGCACCTGATTATCAACGGTCAACCGGACGTCCGATACCCTCTAGTCCTAATAATCCCGACAATGATTTGTACTACCAGGCCATAGGTATCTATAAGGACCAGGCAGAAGTGGATAAAACTCCTCATTGGCCAGGGGCTCGTGCGGGTGATGTAATTTTCGAAGATGTTAATGGCGATGGAAAAATCAATGCCAACGACAGAGTGAGAAATGATAAAAACGATATACCTACTTTTACAGGGGGATTGAATGTAAGCTTGCAATACAAGCAACTTGATCTTTCTATACTTTTTCAAGGTAATGCAGGTGCAGTCAGATACCTTAGATTTGAAGCTTCCGGTAATTTCGGAAATTATCTTTTATCTGACTTCGAGGATCGCTGGACACCTACGAACATCAATGGCACCAAGCCCAGAATGTTTGATCGTATTGATCAATACTACAGGTCTCAGAGAAGCACGTACCTAGTGCAAAAAACAGATTTTCTCAGAGTTAAAAATGTGGAGCTTGGATACAGTTTACCCACCAGTCTCATGCAGAGGTTCAATATTCAAAACTTTAGATTTTTTGCCAGCGGTTTCAATCTTTTAACTTTCAGCCCGGGCATTAATGATTTAGATCCGGAGGACAATAACCAGGGAGGTATAACTTATCCAATCCAGAGAATAGTAAATCTTGGTTTATCAATTACTTTATAAATTAATAATATGAAAAGAAGAATATATATACTTTCAGTAACCCTGATTTTGTTCAATCTAACTTCATGTAAGAAAGATTTCCTTGAATTAAAGCCTTTAGATCAGTATGATTCGAAATCTGTATGGAACGGTTCAGACCCGGCTCTTATTCAATCTTTCATTAACAATATCTATTTAGGATTACCTGATGGCTTCATAGGAGATAGGTTCATAACCAGCAGTTATGTAGACGAGACGATGCTTGTGTTCAATCGTAATACAGGTTCAATCAACCAAAGCCTGATAAGCCCAAGTGCTCTTTATAATTTTGATAATAACGAAGGTTCAAGCGACAATTATGTATGGGAGAATGCTTTTAGAAATATTCGGTCTTGTAATCTTTTCTTTGATAATATCGAAACTTCGGAAGCTGTAACTTCCGCACAAAAAAACCTGTTAAAGGGTGAGGTTCATTTTCTGAGAGCGTACCTGTATCAAATGCTGGTAGCTGTTTATGGAGGGGTACCCATCATCTCCAAAAGTTATGGTCTTAATGAAGATTATGCTGTTACACGTAATACTTACGAGGAATGTATTAAGTTTATCAGCGAGGAATGTGATAAAGCAGGAACATTATTGCCGGTTAAGGCTGCTCAAAACGGTCGCGCTTCAAAAGGCGCTGCCCTGGCGCTAAAATCAAGACTCCTTTTAGATGCTGCCAGTGATTTACATAATTCCAACGCTTCATGGGCGCCGGGCTTTGCCCAACCTAACCTGGTTGGTTATGTAGGAGGAGACAGAGCTGCCAGGTGGAAAGCTGCAAAGGATGCTGCAAAGGCAGTTATGGATCTCGGAGTCTATAGTCTTTACAAGTCAGATCCTCAACCTACTGATGATATCGCGAAAAATTATGCTGATATTTTTCTGCTCACTGAGACTTCTGAAGATATTTTTGTTAAATACTATTTGGCAAGAACCGGCATAAATAACATTGCCCGTTATAACGCCCCTAATGGATGGCATTGCTATGGAGGTAATACTCCCGTAGGGCAATTGGTTGATGCTTATGAAATGAAAGACGGCAGCAAATTCTCCTGGAACAACCCTGAGAATTCAGCTAAGCCATATTTAAACCGTGAGCCACGATTCTATGCCTCCATTTTGTATGATGGTGCTTATCTGCGACCCCGTCCTGTAGATATCCAGCCTAGTGATCCCCTCGGTATTGTTCAGACCGGTAGATTTGAAAAATGGAACGCAACCTCAAATAAGATTGATATCATTCCTGGCCTCGATACCCGGCAAAGTCCAATAGAAAATTGGAATGGCTCCTATACTGGGTACTATATAATGAAATTCATGAATCGATCTGTTCAGGGACAGTTTGAATGGCAGGATAATCCATGGCGTTTTATTCGTTTCACTGAAATAATAATGAACTATGCCGAGGCATGTTTGGGACTTGGGCAGCAGGAAGAAGCGCGGACTTATATTAATATGATCCGAAAGAGAGCAGGGTTACCGGGTGTAACAACATCCGGCCAGGCACTTGTTGACAGCTATCGCCATGAAAGACGTATTGAACTGGCTTTTGAAAACAACAGGTATTTCGATGTACGCCGCTGGATGATAGCTAACCAGGCAT
>JBBJOD010000187.1:0-8817 GCA_037721715.1 Chitinophagaceae bacterium
TTAAATTCCAGGGTTCTGGCTCCAAAATTTATTAGTAAGCCAATATCCATGTTATACGCTTCCAGGTAATTGATTGCCTGGGCAAGATGCACATCTTCTAGCCGAATAATTGCTTTTATTTCCAACATGATCTTTCCTTCAATAAAAAAATCAACACGTCTGGTTCCGATGTCCTCGCCTTTATAAAAAATTTGCATTTCATGTTCCCTGCTATAAGTTATTTTATTTCGGTTCATTTCTATGGCCAATGCACGTTGATAGATAACTTCCTGGAAGCCGTTACTAAGCGTACGGTGAACTTCCATACAACAACCGATAATTTTTCCGGTTAGCTCACTTTCAGGGTATTTTTCATTAATCATAGTGTTCAATTGTTTGAACTGTGATTTTACTGATTTTATGATGGACTATGATACACGACTGGATTTGATCATAGTAAATCAAAAAAATCATCCTTAATCATAGTTCAGACCAGTTTTCCTTCAAACGCCGTTTTTAAAATACTTTGTCTTAATGCTTCTGATTTTTGAAGGCTTTGAGTGATGGTTTCCTGCATTTTATCGGCAATGCTAAGGCGGCTTTCTATTTCTTGAACTATAGTTATTTGTTCCTCTAGAGTAGGAAGTAAAATCGGATAACTTTTTAATTTTGTGCCGTTAATATTTGATTGATTTACCCCGAAACTTCTCACCTGATTGCCGTACTTTTTCGCATCCTTGGAATTAAGATAATAGGTAAGAAATTTGGCGTCAATTAAGCTATCTATTCGATTAATTCGAATTAGATAGCCGGCAAATATGGCAGGTCTTTCCCCTGTATAAATTGCTGTTTTACCCACTAATTCAGCGCTGTTGGTTCTGTTGAATAGAACGTCGTCTCGTTCTAACAGATATTGTTTTATTTCTTTATCATCGTCAGTATACACTAAATCATCCCAATTGAATTGGCCATTTTGAATATTTCCCATTCTTAACACAGGGATTTTTCCTTTTTCTTTTGATTTGGCTGACGACCCATACTCGACACTTTTACAGACATCTCCTAACCTCAATCTTTTCCAACTCTCCGGCAATTCGCCATCTTTTATATTTTCATTAGTAAGCCTTCCCTCAAAGGCCCATTTTAATACAGACTGCCGGTAGGTTTTAAGTTGCTGTTGAGCAGTGAGCAGGTTTTCTATGCCTTTGTCTAATTCACTAAAGAGTTCTTCTATTTTGGAGATGATGGCTTGTTGGATGGCTTTAGGAGCAAGAGGAATTTCTATAGTTTCAAAATTTCCTTTATTGACTATGGAAACGGTGGTACCTGTTGCTAACTTTTCTAGTTGCCTTTTAAATTCGGGAGACTGAGCTTGATAAAAGATATATTTTCCATAAACATTATCATTTTCCAGAATGGCATTTATCTGTTGATTAAATGTTGCCTTAGTTTTTACAAAACCAGTTCGTCCTAAATTCCCAATGCACGTAACTAATACAGTATTAGGTGGAACTATTCTCGCTTTAAGTGCACCTTTTAATGAAAGTCTTTCATCCGTGTTACTAATTTCTTTATCCCATAAATGCGGGGGCTTAAAAAAGGGAATGTCAGTTCCATAATTAGAGGAGTCGGATTTCGGTGGTGTCGTTCCTGTAATGACTTCAAACTCTTCTCCCAACTTAGACCATCTCCAACCTATCGGTAATTCATTTCTATTTTGCTGTTCCTTCATTGCTTCATAGTGTAATTTCTTATATCAGTTAACAAAATCATAGCATTCATATAATCAAATAAATCACAGTTCAGACACTACGCAGCCAGCACCTCATTCAGCTCCTCAATAATCCCATCCATTTCCTCCCCAAACAACTGCCACATCTTTCCCAATCCGCCATTCTTGTTAAACGGATCCAGCTCAAAATCATCCCGGTCCACATGAAAACTGTTCGCAACAAAATCCTTTATCATCCGCAGCCAGGCCATTTGTTCAGGAGTAAACTTGGTGGTGGTGCCAGCTTGTTTTTTAAACACCCAGTCCTGGAAATTTTTGTCTACCATTTTATCAAAGCCCGTCAGCGTGTTATCGATGCCAATCACTTTTCTTATCAAACTCACCAGGGCGATCAGTTCATTCTTTGGTGAACCATTCGCCTGTTTCAATTGATAGTACGCGCGCCAAACTTTCGAAGGTGCCAGTGAGGGCTGTTCAGTGGTGATCTTTTCATATAAGTCTTTAATCATTTTATAGGTCAGCTCCCGGCGACGGTATGGCTGGTCGTAAAAGATCTGCAATGCGGTGATCTCATCTTTATGCGATTCTATCCATGCTGTGAAGTTAGTAATGGTGTGAGATGCAGCTGCTTCCTGGTCTTTTACCCAACCTATATTTGTAACCTCATCGATATTGTGGGTGTCGATTACCTGGTCGTACTTCTTTCTAACGTCTACGATGAAATTGCGAAGCTCGGGATTGTTGAAAACATTCACAGCATCGGCTACCAGTGAAGCTTGTTGCTGCCTGATAGCCGCTTCGATGTCGTCCGGTGCGGCGCCTTGCTGTTCAGTGAGTACCTTAGATTTGATGATGTCCAGCGTATCCGGATCATAAGCATTCAGCAACTGCTTTACCACATGATTGATGGTATAACCACCTGCCTGTTCCGCAAAGTTCATTTTCTCTTTCTCATTGATCACCTTGTCCAGCCGGATCAGCCGGTTGGCAAGTGTAGAAAGTATATCTTCCTGGATGTTGCCCATCGCTACGTTCTGCAGCAGGTCTTTCAAACTCATGCCCGGCTGCTTTTCCAGCGGCCGGCTATCCGTTTTCTGCGAGCTTTCTACACCTATAGCATCGATGATCACAAAATGATCCTTGGTAAACTTCGCAGATGGAGTGCCGGTAGCTTTCAGTTGTTCTAAAGTACAGGTACGCGTACCGCGGCCTTTCATCTGTTCGTAGTAACTGCGACTTTTAACATCGCGCATAAACACCAGTACTTCCAGCGGACGTATATCGGTGCCTGTGGCGATCATATCTACGGTTACTGCTATGCGTGGGTAGTAATCGTTGCGGAACTGGCTCAGCACTGTCTTAGGATCTTCTACGCTACGGTAAGTAATTTTTTTACAGAAATTATTGCCGGCTGCAAATTCGTCACGGACAATATCGATAATATCTTCAGCATGAGAATCTGATTTGGCAAAGATCAACGTCTTGGGAACCTCGAAATCAGCTTTTTTTCCTGGCTCAGCAGGCGAGTACCTGTCGGGGAACATTGCTGGCAGGTTTTCCTTCATGGCCCTTACAATCGTACGGATTGTGCTAAGGTTTACAATATCCCGATCGAGCTGCTTTCCGGTGTATTCGATGTCTTCGTCGGCAGCCTCCCAGAACTTGCGCCGGGTGATCCTTTCGCGTTTGTCAACACGTTCACCCAATGAAATCCTGGCTCCCTGTTTTGTGATCTTCGTTTCCAGGGTGAAAACATTATAAGGCACCAGCACACCATCTATCACCGCTTTTTCATAGCCATAGTCACTTACCACGTTTTGGTTAAAGTATCCAAAGGTGCGGTTATCCGGCGTTGCCGTTAAACCCACCTGTAACAGGTCAAAATAATCAAGCAGGTGCTTCCATAAATTATAGATACTGCGGTGACATTCATCAATGACAATAAAGTCAAAAAATTCTATGGGAACTTTTTCTGAATAAACGACAGGTGGAGGTACTCTTTGCTGCAATTCGTTCGGGTTGGTTTCTTCGGCGCTTTCATCCATTTCCTTTCCCTGCAGGATAGAATACATCCGCTGGATGGTTGAAATATAAACCTGGTTATCGGCCGGGATAAAACTGCTTCTTAACCTGGTAACACCATAGAGTTCCGTGAACTTTCTGTTGTCATCATTTGGTACAAAAGCCATGAATTCCTGTTCAGCCTGTTCACCCAGGTTTTTTGTATCAACAAGAAAAAGTACCCTTTTTGCCTTGGCGTATTTTAATAACCGGTAAATAAAAGTGATTGCCGTAAACGTTTTGCCTGCACCTGTAGCCATTTGGATCAGCGCCTTCGGCCGGTTATCTTTAAAAGATTTTTCGAGGTTATTGATCGCGATCACCTGGCAATCTCGCAATCCTGTTTCAGGCAACGCAGGGATGAATTGTAGCCGCGCCCTTAACGAGTCGGAGTCTTTTGTCCATTGGGTGAAAGTCTCAGGCCGGTGGAATGTAAATAAAGGTCTTGATCTTGGCCGGGTATCGCGGTAATCGGTAAACCTTGTTACCTCACCAGTGCTTTCGTACACGAAAGGCAACTTTTCATTTTGCAGGTATTTAAGCTTTGCTGCAGCATAACCTTCAGACTGTCCTTCATGGTCGGTGAGACTTTGACCTTCTTCTTTTCTCTTGGCTTCTATCACGCCTACGGGATGAGAATTTACGAACAACACATAATCTGCAGGCCCGATATCAGTCTGGTATTCTCGTATAGCCACGCCTAGGCCGGCTTTGAGGTTGATCTTATTTTTAGGTTGAATGATCCATCCGCTGCTTATTAACGCAGCGTCAATCTTGTCGCGGGCAAGTTGTTCCGGGTTTTGATTCAATCGTAGTTTGGTGGTTAGGTATAAATATAGTCAAAATTGACATGCACTTTCTATATCGGTATTTTCAGAATCTGCCGAGATATTAAATGTGTGATATTGAATCAAACTATATCATCGAATAAAAAGTAATATTGTAAAATTCAGGTCGGTAATCACCGAGATATGATTCTCAATTTCCCCTCCTTATGCGGCAAGAACGCTTCGCACTTAATTAAATATGCTTCCATTGATTCAAGGTTATCGTCATAAACATTGCTACTGAACTCCCATGTTTTTAATAACATTCTAATATAGGCATCTCCATCTCTTTGTTTGGTAAGTTTTTTTAAGCTTCCCATATAATCTTCCCGATAAACTGTTGGTATAATAATCTTCGATAATCCACCCAATTCGGCGTTCATCATAACCCTGGCAATTCTTCCGTTACCATCAAGAAATGGATGGACCTCACTAATCATGAACACCATGTAAGCCGCTTTGGCAAATGGATGTTGCAATAATGAGTACCACTCGTATCCTTTTTTTAGTGTGCCAGTCACTAATTGCCAGTCAACAAATTCGGTACTTCCTGCCCTGTTGTTCTTGTCTTTGAATTCTCCAGGATTCTTTGAAGTTCTTGCATTCAATAATATCGCATGCCTTTCTTTTAGTAAGCTCAACAGTTCATTCGAATCCTTTGGTTGTACTGACAGTTCATTCCTGTTCGACACAATCTGGTATGTTCCCAACACATCATGAGAATCTTCATCTCTTGCAGGTAATGGCATGGATGTTCTTATAATTTGTTTCGCTTCTTCGATAGTAAACTCAGTGCCTTCAATGTAGTTAGAAAAATAACTTTCGAAGAAAGCAAAATTTTGGTAAGATTTTAAATTCTTGTTTTTATCTGGAAAATCCGGGAACTCTCTTTTTATTAAGTCTGCATAAAGTGATTCAAATAGTTGAATTCTGTCGACATCCATAGGTTCACCAAAGACCCTCGCTTTTGCAACATCACTAATCAAATTCTTCGAATTGCCCGTTCCTGAAAGATCAGTAACCAATTGATTTAATTGTTGATATTCTTTTTGCATTCCTAATACCGGTGCAATTTCCTTTGCCCTGTCTCTTATTTGGTTTAGGGCGCCATCACCTTTTACTCTTAAAAATAATTCCATCCTTTCTTCTATTTTTTCACGACTCAGTGTTTTCGATTCATCGCCCTTTCCGCGACTATTTTGTAGATTTTCCAAGTAAGATCTTGCAAGTCCCGAGGCTCTCAAATTCCCAAAAAATAGTTCGTCATCAGAAATTGGACCATGGCCCTTCAAAAAATGAATAGTCATACCTGGTAATTCTATAAGGTCGGTATAGCTATGGGTAAGATAGACAGAATAGTTTTTTGTGAGCATCCGTTCCAATGCACTGCGGTGACTTAAAAAAGCGCGTGGATATAATTCCGAGAGTATTCGGTACCAGTTGCGTCGCACTATTATTTCTACCGGTTCTTCAAGGTTGGATGTGTATAAACGGGGTGCGATTTTCTTTACAAGATTTTTCTTTTCTAATTTATCGATCTCTTTTGAATTATTCTTTGATCCTATTACAATTTCTTGTACTCTTGATATCGGCATTTCCTATTATATTTATATCTTAAAGATATTCTCCTACCAATATACATATTCAGGAGATATTTTCCTATTAATCTATAGTACGTCCTTCTAAACATTCATACATGAACCCGGCTGCCTTAAATACACTGTGGTTTTAAAAAGTCCTTATTGATGGTTTTTTGCCTTGACCTTAGTTGGTATCATCTTATAAAAACAGACTCTACAAATTTTTATTCAATGCGAAGATGCTGCTACTGAAATAAAGAATACTCATTAGGACACCGAGAGCCAAAAGAATAATCACCTATTATTCAGTTCTAATTTTTTCGAGACAGTTGGTGATCTCCTTTGAACAAACTCTATTTAATAAATACAAAAGTTATTTAATGATAAGATATTATTCACGAGAACCATCATTCGCTTACCCGGAATTAATTAATTTTAACCTGTGTTAAACTGAAAATTATGTGTTATGACTTTGAAGCAAAGATTGTTCTCTAATCTATTCCTGCGTAATATGCTGGCTGATTTGGGTAGCCGTTCTGCATATTCACTTTCCGAAAAAACTTCATCTCATATTTTGAATACAAGATCGGCCCTTATCAACCAGACCAAATTTTGTACTTCTCCAAACAACCGCTAGCCGGTCAATACAAAAGCTATCGAGTTAAAACTGGGCAAGTTTGAAGCCAAACACAAAGGCCAATTTGAACTGTATTTGAAATGGCTTGACAGGTACGAGAATAAGGATAATGAGCTAACACCAGTTAGCTTAATTCTTTGTGCCGAAAGCAGCAGGGAACAAATAGAATTATTGGAAATGCACAAAGATGGAATAATGGTGGCAGAGTACTGTACAGAGTTAGATCCGGAAGATTGTCTAAATCAGCAAGAGATTTATCTTTCAGCCAGGTAATATCAGGCATGTTTTATCCATTGCTACAATCTCGTCATAAGTAAATTTTCGTCAGCCCCCTTCGGGCTTAGTGGCACTGAATGTTTTCTTTTTTTTATGACTGTTTGTCGGATTGTAACAGGTAACAAAATTCTGCAGATCATTTAATTGAAGTGGGTTCGTTTCCAGGGTATGATGGATATTGGTCCGTTAGTCATATAACCACACTTCTTTTGTATAGAAATCCTTGCTGAATGCTGTTTTAGTCGCCATGTTATATTACAAAGAAGGAGATAGGTGACCTTCGTTACTATTGGAGAGCAGTAGTAACCCCGGCATACGTCTGTCTAATGATCTTGCCGTTTTGTATAATGAAAGTATCTGTAGCATAACTCAGGTTGAAGGCAGGTGTTTTTGATTGCCAAAGAATATAAGCCACATCCCTGTCTATCACAGTTTTGTTTAATTGAAAGACCGATTTGTCTTTGGGGAATTTTTTGTAAGCTTCTTCAAAGTTATTTCTTATCTGCCTGAGCCCTTTAAAGGTTGAATCCGGAGTAATTAAAACGGATTCTTCAGTATAATCAGCCATTACCTCATCCAGTTTATTTTCGGTAAAAGCCTCCCAATGGTGATTCAATACCTGTTTCGTCTTATCCTCACTGATGTTGCCGGGTACATCCTTGCTGCTAATTGCTTCCTGGCTTTTAGAAGTATCAGGTCCGGTTGTGTTTGTAGAGGTATTTTCTGAACAGCCCAATACAAGAGAAAGTAGTGCAACTGGTAAATATATTTTTGTCTTCATACACTTTTAATTGTTGGATTTAAAATTTAAGAAGCGAGAAAAGCTGTTAAGAGAACTGCAAGTAATACTAATAATATTTTTTGGTCAATGAACACTATTAATGTTACAACCGGCTCCGGAAAAAAAGGATACGAGCATTTTGCATACAGCATTCCTTTTATTTATGCTCACCTATGGCAAGACTACAGTAAGGTATAATATGTACCCGACCCTATTCCATGTTTTTCTATAAGCTGTTTCGCCACAAGACCTGCTAGGATCCTTTTTGCTGTTGGAATTGCTATGTCTAACTTTTTTGAAATCTCTCCGGATTTTGCACCGGGATGATCTCCTATAAACAGGAGGATACTTTTTTCTTTTGGCGATAATTTACCGGTATTCTCTTGTAATCGGAGTTTGGCTATAAGTTGGCCTTGTATGTTTTGTAATGCATCGAAGAAAAATATTACCCAAGGAGTAACATCTTCATTTGGTCTTTGTGATTGACATCTTCTTAACACGCTATAGTACTCATTTTTTCTGCCTTCTATCTCATGGTCAAAGCTTACATATTGTATCCAGGTATAGCCCTGTTTTAGTAACAGCAGGGTAGCAAGCAACCTGCTAAGCCTTCCATTACCATCTTGAAACGGGTGAATACTTAAAAATTCATAAGCAAATAATGCACATTTAACCAATGCATGTGTAAAGACATCGTTGTGATACCAGTTGATCAAATCTTCCATGCCTTTCTTAGTTGCAAAGCCGGGATCTGTAGTTCTACATATTATTTGGCGGGACCCATCAGGCATTACAGCTTCAACAGAATTAGCATGTTGCTTATAATTTCCTCTATGCCATTCATCTTTTTTGCTTTGCTTCATTAATAAGTTGTGTAAACCCTTAATGTCTGTATATACCGATTGAAAAGTGTACCAGATACCGGTTGAAAACTGTACCACTTT
>JBBJOD010000188.1:0-8789 GCA_037721715.1 Chitinophagaceae bacterium
CTGTATTTTTCAAAAAAGGATATGGCAATCGGATACAGGCCAGCCGTAATGTTAGTAGATGCTGACATAGGATAAGCGCCGTGAAGGCCGTCATGGTTAACGAGCGCGGCAGCTGAGGCCGAATAGGTAGAATTAAAATAGAACTTGCTGCCGTCGTCGGAAATCAATTCGAATGTGTAGTTGCCGGTTGTAGGGATATTGATATAGCCATCCCATACAAAACCGAAGTAATCGTTTACGCCCGTTGTTCTTAGACTCAGGTCGATATTAGGGGTAGAACCTGTTTTTACCGGCGTGAGTGCATTGAAATCGGGAAGCACATCCCAATTTCCTTCGTAGTAGCGGTATTTAAGACCGTTGGCGGCGGTAACTGTGCTTATTATCGCGCTGAAGGCAGAAGTATTACCGGCAAGGTCACGGGCTCTCACTTTGAATGAATGCGATCTGTTCGGTGCCAGGCTGTCTGCAGTAATGCTTAAAGCGGTGGTATTGTATTTATATACGCTGTCTACATACACATCATAGCCTGTAACTCCAATATTATCGGTGGATGCGTTCCAGGCAATATCTACCGTGGTACGACTGGCATTGACCACTCTTAATGCTCCTGGTACAGATGGAGCCACGGCATCTCCGGGTAGTTGGAACGTCTCGGTAAAGGCAGAATTCGGAATGAGCTGTCGTGGTATACCCGGGCCCGTCCAGTAAATCTGCATAGATTCACCGCTATATTTTTCGAAGAAACTGATAGTAATCGGGTATAGTCCGGCTGTTGCCACATTAATCGTTCCTGTTACGGGGTAAGCACCATGAAGGCCATCATTATTCACCAGTGCATTGGCAGTAGCAGCATAAAAAGTATTGAAATATAACTTGCTACCATCATCAGACACTGTTTCAAATAGGTAGTTGCCTGGTGTTTTAATATTAATGTATCCTTCCCATAAGAATCCAAAATAATCATTTACACCAGCTGTTCTAACACTGATATCGATGTTTGGTGTTGCACCCGATTTCACGGGGGTCAGGCGTTTGAAATCCGGCAGAAGGTCCCAGTTTCCTTCATAATAGCGATACCTCAGGCCATTGGCGGCACTGGTAGAACTAAGGATAGTGGTAAAAGCCGAGGTATTACCCGCGAGGTCACGCGCTTTAATTTTAAACGAATGTGACCTATTCGGCTCTAGGCTGTCTACAGAGAAATTAGAAACAGGGGTGGTAAACCTAAACACGCTGTCTACATAAACATCATAGCCCGTAACACCAATATTATCTGTCGAGTTATCCCAGTCAAGTTCGGTGAACGTACGGCCGGTGTATAGAATTTTAAAATTGCCTGGCAGGCTCGGAGCAGTAACGTCTGCCGGCAACTGGTAGGTTTCGGTAAACGCAGAGTTTGGAATCAGCTGCCGGGCAATTCCAGGTCCTGTCCAGTAAACCTGCATGGACTCGCCGCTGTATTTTTCAAAAAATGTCATGGTGATGGGGTACAAACCAGCAGCAGGTATGTTAACGGTTCCTGATGCCAGTATGGCTCCATGAATACCATCATTGTTTACCAGCGCTTCAGCTGTCGGCGAATAAAATTCATTGAAATACAATTTGCTTCCATCATCAGAGCTGGTTTCGAAAGTATAGTTACCCGGTGTTTTGATATTAATTACACCTTCCCATACGAAGCCGTAATAATCATTAACTCCGGCTGATCTCACGCTAAGGTCAATGTTAGGGGTAGTTCCGATTTTAACAGGGGTGAGGGTACTAAAGTCAGGCAAGGTGTTCCAGTTGCCCTCGTAGAAACGGTAGCGGAGGCCGTTGGCAGTTGCCGTGGCTGTTACGATTGTACTAAAACCAGAAGTGTTACCAGCCTGGTCCCGTGCTTGAATTTTGAATGAATATGACCTGTTATTTTCAAGGCTGTCAACAGAAATATAAGACGAAGTAGTAGTGAATTTGTTTACGTTGTCAACATATACGTCATAACCTGTAACCCCGACATTATCGGTGGCATTGTCCCAGTCGAGGTCAATCGAGGTATGGCCTGTATAGCCTGCTTTAAAATTAGCAGGAATGCTTGGGGCAATATTATCTGAAGATGGTTGCAGGGTAACCTGGGCACTTAAAGACGATGCCCCCGTGTTGTTAACAGCACGTATTCTGTAGTAACCGTTAAAATTTTCCGGAAGATTCTGTTCTGTGAACGTTCTAATATTGGCTGCTGTAATAAAGACCAGGGTGTAAGGGCCTGTAGCTGTTGCGCCTCTGTAGATTTCAAAGCCGGTTTCATCAGATGCAGGGGTCGTTTTATCTGTCCAGTTCAACCTGATGCTGGTTGGGCTTAAACGGGCGATGGTCACGTTCATCGCAGAATCAGGTCTTGGCGTTCCGGTTGCACTGATTACCGTGAAAGCGGGAGAAAAAGTTCTGTTGCAACCAACAATTAATCCTATATAACTGCCTGGTGCAGCCTCATAAATGTGCTGGGTGCTTAGCAGTACGTTGTCACTTGTTCTTCTCCATTCGTAGGCAGGATGGCCCGCGGTCAGTTCTAACGGAACGGTAATACTTCCATCTGGTGCAGGCAAAACCTTACTCCTGGTTCCACTTACTTTAATTGCCGGAGTTGCACCGGGTGCACGTGGCGTCAATACCGCAGGAATGGGTGACCATTCAGACCAGGGCGATGACGAGAATCTTTTAAAATGCACCCGGTAAGAACCCAACTGGGTTGCTGTTATTTCATTTGAAACTGCACCAGGGATGTCAACATTGTCCTTCTGCCACTGGTATTGGGCAAAACCACCGGTAATGCCGATTCTTGCACTCACCGAATCAAAACAGAATTCACTCTTGCCAAATAAGATTACTGGGTTGGCTTTATTAGCAGCATTCCAGTAAGGTACTAAAAAAGGTTCGGCCCACTGCTGGGTCCAGGTTCCATGTCCTAAGTTGGGATAATAAGTTGAACGGATATTACCGCCTTTCTCTACAAATGAATTAACAAATCCTCTTACCTGGTTTGTATCAGGGTTTGGATCTAATCCACCAGATGCCAACCATATTGGAACATGTAATACATTTTGCTGTTGCTCATCAGTAAGTATCTGAATAAGCGCCGGAGAACTTGATATGATAACTGATGCGCGTTGCGGGAAATTCATCGCATAAGAGAGGGCTCCGAATCCTCCGTTAGATAAACCCATACTTATCACCCTGTCCTGGTCGGCGTTGCAATATTTTTGTAAGGAGTCCAGGACACTGTTGATCCGTGTATAATACGAATAATCCCATGCCTCGGTGCTTACCTGGGGAAACAACATAAATGCGTTGAAGTTATTGGCATTTATCATATTTTCAAAAGTTTGCGCACCCCATAATAGCTGGTGTTCGTTATCGGTAACAGGTGCTCTTTCTCCGGCACCATGAAAGAAAAGAATCACGGGATATTTTTTTGTTGCGTCTGCAGGATTATAACCATTCGGGAAACGCAAACGAAAAACCATTCCATTCCAATAGTAACTTTTGAACCTCGTAGTGTTCCAACCTACCCGGGAGGTTCTTACCCATTTGGCCATGGTGTTGGCAGCAGGTGTAACAGGCGGTAGCGACGCGTTATACGTTACAAGTGTATCATTATGATTGAATACGTTTGGTTGAGCCCAAACACCAGCTATCAGTAAAACCATTGAAATGGTCAGTAGAAGTAATTTTATTTTCATAATTCGGTGAGAAGTACACAACGGTTAAAAGATAAAGCCGGCTTCAGGGTATTCAAGGATTCAGTAAGAATGTTGGAATTTAACTAAATCTAAAGCGTAAACAAATGCTTTGTATTTTCTACGACGGTAATCCAAAAGAATACAATCATCAAAAAATGCAAAGGATTTTATAGAAAAGGTTAAGCGAGGATTAATTAAACGTTGCTTTTAAGTAGGAAATGGATGAAAAGAAATAAGATCCAGGCAAAGGCCAAAAGTAACATTAGTTTTTCACTCCTGCAATCACTTAGGATATATTTTAGTTTCAATACTTTTAGCTCTTCGTTAAAATGGTGATTTCAACCGGACGGTATGCAGTTAATTGAAAGTGCAGCATTTGCGGAAACTAAATATTAACCGGCATTGATTATATTGCCTTATTAAACAAAACAGATCAAAAAACAATAATGAAAAAATTATCTTATTTACTCGTCCTGTGTTTTGTTGTGAACGCAGCTGCATATGCCCAATCCGCAGTTGAGAAAAGTGTGGATGTTGCGGTTCAGCTTCTAAAAAAAGCTATGTTGGATGGCAACCGGGCTGACCTCGAAAATATTACTTCCAGGGACCTGACTTATGGGCACTCAAATGGAAAAATGGAAGACAAGGCAGCCTTTGTAGAGGCACTGGCCAGCGGAAAGTCAGACTTTTTAGAAATCACCCTGGCCGAGCAAACTATAAAAATCGCAGGCAATACAGCCATTGTGCGGCATCACCTTACCGGTGAAAACATGGACGGTGGCAAACCGGGAAAAGTAAACCTGGGGGTTTTGCTGGTCTGGCAAAAAGAAAAGGGTAAGTGGAAATTACTCGCGAGGCAGGCTTTCAAAATCGTATAAGCAATCGACCCGAATGGCCCGGAAATGTTTTCGGAAAAAATTCAGCCCTTCCCTCCGTACTAGAAGGGTTTTTAGGTTTTTAAAGATGCAGGTTATTATTCCCAAAAAGAAACGCATATGTCCCGTTATTGGAGAAAAATCCTGTGCTAACTTCAAAATTACACAGGAAACGGGTTTGGACTTTATTTTGAAATACTAGAGATAGTTTCCATAGATATTAAATTTCAACGGGGCTGGATTTTTATCCGGGCCCCTTTTTTATGCCATCAATTTCTTATGTGGCATACAGGTAAGACAAACTGTCTTAAAATAGCAGCAAATATTCCCACCCTGAAGCAAGTTTTCCCTCTGGTGGACAGAAAACAAGTATTTGTGCAATACACAGCCGCTAAAAATTCTTGGAATGTAATTTGTCTATACGTAATTGGTTTTTCATAGGATATTGGATTTTAAACGGGGCTGGATTTCTATCCGGGCCCTTTTTTATTTTTAGACCGCTGCAAGTGTTCCAATACGCGTTATGAGGTGTGCCCTTTTGAAAGATCCATAAAAACGCCAGGGAGCTAGCTGAAGAATTAGACCTGGCGCAAGTGTTCCAACAGGCTTTCACAAGGCTGGTCCAATATAGAGCAATGCCCGTTAAACATACTGTGCCCGAAGGTCACAACTCATTACCTATCCACTCATACCTTCCTCAACTTCCCATCGCATACATAATAATATTAACCCCAAACTTCGTGTTGTCTTCTGTCAAAAACCTTTTATTGCGGAAATCGTAATCCCATTCACAACCATAATCCTTGTTACTGTACAAAACGCCGATGCGGCCGTTTATTTCAATCGCCTTCAGGTAATCGTGAACAAGATCATCGCCCCAGCCGTTTAATTCAAAGGAGGTAGTGGGTGGCCCCTTGTCAAACTGGAAAAAAGAGCGATAGAGTTTATGATTGTTGGGAATCTTTTTCAATGCACCCGCGCCAAATAGAGCGGCCATCTGTGACTCAAAAGACCGTGCAAACAGTCCGTCTATATCGTGATTACAATCATCTGCGAAAACAAAGCCGCCATTCTCTATGTATTTCTTAAAATTGTTTCTTTCGGACGAATTGAACTGTACCAGTTTATGCCCGCTGAGATAACAGAAAGGCGACTGGAACAACTCGTTGCTTGCCAGGTCAACTATTTTCTCCTGCGACCTGAACGGTATCGAAGTATATTCAAGCAAAGAATTTAGCAGGTTAGAAGGCATACGCTGGTCTGTATCCCAGTCTCCTGAAAAATACTTTAACCGGGTAAATGTAAACCTCGAACTGATAGGGGAGATTTTATTAACAAACATTAAAAGTAAAGGTATAAGCGTTATTATGAAATATAACCTAATAACTGGTTCGTTTACGTCATATCGGGTTATTTTTAATTTTCAATGTAATTAAATAATCATAACCCTACCTGCTTGGATAATTCAGCAACTTCCCGATCAGAATTTTCAATAAACTCATTGCTGGGTAAACTTACCCTGCTTAAAAAAGAAATTCAAAAAATAATCATAGGGCAGGATCACATTTTGGATGAGATATTGGTTGCCCTTCTTGCCGGAGGCCATTGCCTGCTGGAAGGAGTACCCGGGCTGGCCAAAACTTTAATGGTGCGTACTATCTCACAGGCGCTGCACCTGTCTTTCCGGCGAATTCAATTTACACCTGACCTGATGCCTACCGACATAATTGGTACGGAGATCCTCGAAGAAGAACATGCAACAGGCCGGCGTTTCTTTAAGTTTAACAAGGGTCCCTTGTTTGCCAATATTATCCTTGCAGACGAAATCAACAGAACGCCTCCTAAAACGCAGTCAGCCCTTCTTGAAGCCATGCAGGAATTTGAGGTTACTTACGGCGGGCAGACCTATATGTTGGACAGGCCTTTTTTCATCCTGGCTACGCAAAACCCCATAGAGCAGGCAGGCACCTACCCGTTACCGGAAGCTCAACTAGACCGATTTCTGCTATATGTAAAAATAGGTTACCCTACAGAACAGGAGGAGATGGCTATTTTAACAAGTACTACAGGCACGCTTAAACCGGTTGTTGAACCCATCCTAAACGCAGCAGAAATCCAAGAATTACAGGCTCTCGTCAGGCAGGTAAGCATTAATGAAGACTTGGTTGCGTATGTAAGTAGCATCATCAGGCTAACCCGGCCTGAAACCACCATCGTTGATTTTGTAAAAGAATGGGTTCGCTGGGGCGCAGGTCCGCGCGCAGGACAGGCATTAATTATGACGGCAAAAGCACGGGCGCTTTTCAAAGGACGTTATGCGGTGTTGATGGAAGACATTCATGCGATGGCATTCCCCTGCCTCCGTCATCGTATCCTGATGAATTTTAAAGCAGAAGCTGAAAATATAAATTCCGATCTCGTTACTACCGAGTTGATCAAATCAGTAAAACGTAACAAAACCGCCTTACACTAATCGCTATGAGCCAGTTGTTGGATCCTAAAGTGTTGATGGCGATTAAAGACCTTTCTTTAACCGCTAAAACCACTGTAGACGGTTTCCTGGCAGGCATCAACAAAAGCGCTGTCAAAGGTCCGGGACTTGAATTCAGCCAGTACAGGAGCTACCAGCCAGGCGATGACCTGAGATGGCTCGACTGGAAAATGTATGCCAGATCAGACCGCTATTATATCAGGGAATCAGAGATTGAAACCAGCATTTCCGTAAAATTCCTCGTAGATGCCAGCGGATCAATGAATCACAGCGATGGTAGTTTCATTAAGATAGAATATGCAAAATACCTCGCAGCCTCGTTGGCATACCTTGCCAACATATCTGGTGACTATGTAGGATTAAATATATTCCAGGACGGAAAGTTGTTTTCACTGGCTTCCCGCCAGGATCACCAGCACATGTCGCGACTTTTCTTTCAATTAGAAAACATTACCCCTGGAGGCAAATTTACTGAAGCAGTAGGTTATAGAGATCTTTTTTCCGGCGCACAAAGAAAGGAATTGCTCGTGTTCATAACCGATTTCTATGAGCACGATAATGAGATCATGCACCTGCTTGACAACCTTTCTTCCCTGAAACATGAGATCATTGTTTTCCAGCTGTTGGCAAGAAATGAGCTGGAGCTTAATTATAAAGGATATGCCGCAGTTCAGGACCTTGAAACGGGCGAATCGATTCGTTTAAACAATGACGTTTCAAGAAATACTTATAAGCACCGTTTGCAGGAATATTTGTCTTCTTTACGCATACAGTTACTGGATCGAAACATCTCTTATCGCCTGGTAGTCACAGACCAGGCACTCGAACAGGCGCTGCGCGATTTTCTTAACCAGCGTAATAAATTAAGAGCCTAAATTTTGATCCAGTTTATTCAACCATTATGGCTCTTCGCAATTGCTGCAGTTGCAATACCGGTGATCATACATTTATGGAACATAAAAGAAGGCAAAACTTTAAAGATCGGCAGCATCAGGTTGTTGAGCCAGAGCTCAATTCAAAATGCCAGGAGCCTGAGGTGGCTCGACCTGCTGCTACTCATACTCCGTTGCCTGTTGATTGCTCTTTTAGCAGTAATACTTTCTAAACCCTTATGGCCCCAAAACATACATCAACAAAAGCATACCGGCTGGATAGTAATTGAACAACAACATCTCGGGGAATCCTACAGCCGTTTCAGGCCTTTGATAGATTCTTTGTTGAAAGCAGGTTTTGAATTTCACTATTTAGCGCCCGGTTATAAAAAGGCAGCATTTAAAAATGCTTTAAAGCAAGCGCAGCGGCCGTTTGATAAAAAGCAAATTTCTTACTGGTATTTACTTGCCGGCCTAGAGCATGAAGTGCCACCCGGTATGCAGGTACACCTGTTCACCACAAACCAGGTGGAAAGGTTCACCGGCAACCGCCGGCGTGTATCCCTGAACGTTAAATGGCATACTTATTCGCCTGTCAATTCGTCTTACAGCATGCCGGTGGATGCCTATATCTCCGCATCAGACAGCATCCGCGTTATAACCGCAGAAAGCAGGCCATCAGGAACTTATTATACTGCCAGGAACCTGGCTGCGGATAAACAGGATACCGTTTACAGGATAACGGTGCGTGATGGAAAGATGTTCCTGTCGTTAAATGATACCGGCAATTCAATCCATACCAGGTCACCATCTATTGAAGTGGATACTGCCA
>JBBJOD010000189.1:0-8744 GCA_037721715.1 Chitinophagaceae bacterium
GTGATATCTCCTTTTTTTAATGACAACAAAATACCTGTTACGCCCTCAGCTGTTTTTTCAGCCCGGAATAATATCCCGGTCTCCACATCACCGGTACCCTTAAATAAAGCCCGAAATCCAACATCCTGGTAAGAACTGTCAAGAAATAGCCAGCCACCGGATGTTCCCGGCTTTGCTTTGCCCATCAGCTCGCCGGATTTCACCTGCCAGTCCGCCTGGCCAACCACTTTTAAACCTTTGAGACCGGAACCCTTGAAAGTATAATCAGGGATAAACGACTGGCCAAAATGATTTTTTGTGTTACCGTCTCCTGGCTGTGCCAGTGAAGAGGCAGACAAGCTGATGAATAATATTGAAGTAATAAAAGGTTTCATAATTTGAAGATGGTTTTATTTTGGCGGCCATCTAGCTATCGGCTTCTTGCTATTTAATTTAGTCGTATAACGTCCAGGCTCATGTCTTTTTGGGAAGTGCAAATACCAAATAACCTCCCTTCTTTTGTGGAGGTATTACACCGGCTTTGTTTCCATTTGATTGACGGCCCCAATAAGAGGTCGGGTTGCTGCAACTGACAATAATATAATGGTGGACATTTACTTCATAATTAGACGGAAGGCTCTCAGTACCCATGGGGAGTTTGCCTGACCAGAGTTCCTTTCCATTGTCTGCATCAAATGCCGGGCTACTTCCAATCCGTCGACGTTGGTCTTGGTAAGTTCATTGAGTACGATATACTTTGATTGATCCGGGCCACCGCTACAGGTTAGAATGATAATAAGGGAATAAACTCATTTCAAGAACTTATTCCCTTATATAACAGCCATATGATCAATAGCCTGCGTTTTGTTTAAGCACGCCTTTACTTAAATTAATTTCTGATTGCGGAATAGGGAATATTTCGTTAACACCGTCTTTAAATCCAGAACCTTTGGGGGTGTTATATTTGGCAGCATACGCACGCATCACCTGGCCCGCACGACCCTGCCGTACCAGTTCAAAAAATCGTTCGTATTCCTGGCCAAACTCCACGCGCTGCTCGCGCCAGATGAGGTCTCTGAGTGCCGCCTTGTTTGTTTCAGTAACATCAGGAAGGATGTTGGCATTTCCCTGCCTTGCGCGTTTACGTATAGCATTAAGCGCATTTAACGCGCCTTGCGTATTTCCATTCTCATTGGCTGCTTCGGCAAACCACAACATTACTTTGCCAAGGCGCATGTGAATATCGTCTCTCCCCGGTTGTAGCGCTCCCCCGATCTTTTCGTATTCAGGAACGTACGCCTTTTTGTTTAAATAACCCGTGGTGCTGTTTCCTACATTTGCAACCAGCCCGTCGGGCATAACATCGCCAGATTTATAAACCGTTTGCCACAATCTTGGATCGCCTGGCTCAAAAGCATTTACAAAATCCTGTGTTGGCAGGTTGAAACCCCAGCCACTCCGTGCCCTGCTGGCCATAACTGTGCTGATTTGATTGTTTGCAGGAAGCGCACCCTGGTCGTTCAGAAAGGTAACAACGAAAATGTGCTCAGTGCTGGTTTCACCTGCACGAAGAAACAAATTTAAATAATCAGCGTTTAGGGCATGCTCGCCGGAATTGATTACCGTTCCAAATAATTCTTCTGCTTTTACATAGTTCTTCATATACAGATACACCTTACCCAGGTATGCCTGGGCAGCGCCCTTGGTGGCCCGGCCCCTGTCTGAAGCTGGGTATTTGCTTGCCTCCGGTAACACTGCAATTGCCTCCGTTAGATCCTTTATGATCTGATTATAGACTTCCACTTTAGGTGAACGCGTTAACGTATAACTTTCCAGCTCCGATACAAGGACAAGCGGCACATCTCCGAATGTTTTCACCAGGTTGAAATAATACCATGCTCTCAAAAATTTCGCTTCGGCGAGGTACCTGTTCTTCAGCGTTCCATCCATTGTAATTTTAGGAACATTATCCAGCACCAGGTTTGCACGACGCACACCTATGTATTCCGTTGACCATGCAAAACGTGTTGCATCGTTGTCAGACGGGATATTAAAAAGAGAAACCTGTTGTGCATACAATTGGTCAGAACCTGATTCACCGCCTTTTTCTGTATCGTCTGAAGCTACGTTTCCAAGCACCCAGTGCATATAACCCGGAGAAACATACGTACAGCACCAGTTGTTTCCTGCCAGAGGAGTATAGGCTGCCGTTACTGCCCTGCGGGCGTCGTCGGCCGTAACATAAGCAACAGAGGAGTTGATCAATGCCAGCGGTTCCTTTTCAAGTATTTTCTTACATCCATTAACTGCGATGCAAAAACACAGGAAGAATAAAATTGTAATTTGTTTCATGACTTATTAATTAGCATTAATTATTGAATTTTCAACCCTGTATTATAGTCCCATATTTATACCGATCGTATAGATACGTGGCAGTGGATAATTCGTTTCATCAATACCGATATAAAGCGGGTTGTTGGCGCGATTGGTACCGATTTCAGGATCAAAGCCAGGATACTTAGAAAACGTTAAAAGATTTTGCACGGATGCATAAATTCTGGCCGCCCGGAGTTTTACCAGGTTTCTCGGGAGCCTGTAGCCAAGTTGTACGTTTCGCACCCTCATGTAAGATCCGTCTTCTACATAATATTCAGACGACCTCATGTTGTTATTGGGATCATTCGTACTCTGGCGCGGGACTCTATTGCTCGTACCCGGACCCGTCCACCGGTTTTCCCAAACGTTCAGGGTTTTATTAAAAAAATTGGCTCCTTCCATTCTGAATTTTAATGCCATATAAATATCATTGCCATAGGTTCCCTGGAGCTGTAACTTGAAATCGATTCCTTTATACGATACACCGCCATTTAGTCCGTATGTAAATTTTGGCCAGGGATTTCCAATGATCGTCTGATCGCGGGCGTTAATAACGCCATCACCATTTACATCAACAAACCTGATATCGCCGGGCGATGTACCTGTGCTTTGAGTAGCATGCTTTTGTACCTCGGCCCTGTCCTGAAACAGGCCATCCGTTTTCCAACCGTAAAAAGAAGCAATCGGACTGCCGATCTGAGTCACATTCATGATACCAATGAAACTTAGTTGCTGGAAAATAGATGTGCCAGTATTGCTCAGTTGTGTGACTTTATTTTTATTGAAAGCCATATTTGCGTTAACATAATAATCAAATCCTGTGGGTGCCGTATTTTCATATCCCAACATTAATTCAAGCCCCTTGTTAACCACATTTCCGCCATTTACATAGGGAGACTGCTGAATGCCGGAGTATTGAAGAAGGGGAACCTGCAACAACATATCACTGGTCTGCTTATAATAATAGTCAACCGAAGCGGTAATTTTGTCGTTAAATCCCCTAAAATCCAAACCCAGGTTTGTTTCCTTGGTAGCTTCCCATTTCAAATCAGGGTTACCCTTACCAGTAGGCGCCTGGCCTCGCACTACCTCTGAACCAAAGGCATAATTAATATTAGGAGTAACCAGCGTGGCAAAGGCATAGTTCGGCAAAGAATTCTGATTTCCTAATGAGCCCCATCCACCTCTTAACATTAAATTGGTCACCCAACTTTTGTCTTTTAAGAAACTTTCTTCTGATATTTTCCATCCTACAGAAAAGGAAGGGAAGTAACCGTATTTATTATTTTCTCCAAACCGGGAAGAGCCATCTACACGGAAATTAACCGTTGTAAAATACTTGCCGTTGTAATTATAGTTGACCCGACCCAGGTAAGATAAAATCCCCCATTCACCTGCACCACCCCCTACTCTGTTTCCCTGGGTAGAAAGATCCAGGTAGCGCAGGTTGATGTTACCGGTGGCGTTGGCAGGAAGGCCGGCACCGAAAGCAGAGATCGATTGAAAAAAGGATTCCTGGATGGTAACGCCACCTAATACGTCAAAAGTATGCTTACCGACAGCTTTTTGATAGGTAAGGGTATTGGCCCAGCTGTACTCCCTGAAGCGATTGGTGTTTTCCGTTAGATTGGCGATATCATTAAAATTACTGGCAGAGATTCGATAAGAAGGAGTGAAAATTGAATTTTCGGAATAGCCAAAATTAAAATTGTATTGCGAACGAAATACAAGTCCTTTTAAAATGGTAAGGTCTGCATATATATTACCGTTAAGCACCGGCCGCCTGGTATTATCATTTGAGTAAAAAATCGCCGCCAGCGGATTTACCGAGTTCAGCGATGTGGGCGAAAACCCCCAGGCACCGTCTGGCGTTTTTACCGGTATTTCAGGATTTGCCGTTAACGTATTTCCCAAGGTAGAGCCAAAAGAGAACTCTGATAGTTGTTTATATTTGGCTACGCTGGCTGACAAATTTTGTCCTATCCTGATTGCAGGAGTTATGTTATGCGAAGAGTTTATTCTTAAATTAACCCGGTCAAAATAAGATCCCCTCAAAATACCTTCCTGGTTTACATAACCCGCTGAAAAGTAAAATTTACTAGACTCACTGCCACCACTAGCCGATATGGAAACATCGGTCATAGGGGCCACCCTAAATACTTCCTTTTGCCAGTCAGTGCCTTCCCCCAGTGCGTCAGGATTTGGATACAACGGCTGTTGTCCTGCGTTTACTAATCCTTCGTTATAGATTGTCGCATACTGCCGAGCATTGGTAACAGGAAACTTTCGTTGGATCTCCTGTAACCCTTGCGTAAAATTAACATCCAGCTGGCTTTTCCCTGATTTTCCCTGCTTCGTAGTGATCAGTATTACACCGTTAGCGCCTTGCGCACCATAAATGGCTGCTGCACTGGCGCTTTTCAGCACCTGGATACTTTCTATCTGATCAGGGGCCAGGTCGAGGGGGTTGCTGTTCAGGTTGCCGTCAATAACATACAATGGTTCAGCATTGTTAACGGTGCCCGTACCGCGAACACGTATTAACAGCCCTGAACCCGGTGCACCGGAATTTTGTGATATCTGTATGCCTGCTATCTTACCCTGTAGGGCCTGTGCCACCTGTATGCCAGGCTCATCCTGTATATCCTTGGCAGTAACCGAACCTATGGCACCTGTAACATCGCTGCGCCTTTGTGTTCCATATCCTACCAAAACTACCTGCTCCATAGATTTAACATCCTGCTCCAAAACAACGTCTATCCTATTTCTTTTTCCTACGAGCATTTCCTGCGATGAAAAACCAATGAATGAAAACACCAAAATGCTATTATCATCCGGCACGGTTAAAGAATAAGATCCATTGGCATCCGTAATGGCTCCAACTTTCGTTCCTTTAACCAGCACATTTACACTTTGAATTGCCTGGTTATCTTCTTTGGAAATAACGGTGCCCGTAATAACTTTCGGAGGAAATTTACCGGGCGAAGCAAGTAGAACGCAGGTGGCAAGACATTGCAGTAAGGTCACCTGGAGCAGGAATCTCGATAGGACCCTCGCCTTCTTTAGTTGACAATTTCTCATGGCATTGTTAAGTTTATTTTATTAAAAGTTATAGAGCGATGAACATTTATTTCCCTTAACGGACGTCAAAGGGTTACAACGCACGGCTACCATTAATTTATTGACGGCATTGGTCTCTATGCATGTTGCGCAATGCGTAACATTATCAAATGTGAAACCTATCAGCAACTAACAGGTACCCGGCAATTAGTTTCGGAACGAACCAGATTAGTATCCAAAGCTTATAAATGACCTCTAGGGTAATAAGGGACAAAACAATAATATGATACCGGAATTCTAAAACTTTTTGTAAAGTTGTATAACCTCATTTTATACAAAACTTTCTTAGTAGAACGAAAACTGTAAGGGTTACATACAAAACGCAAAACATGATCTCTAGCTAAAAACAACCGCGAAGCTGCCGCAATCCCCGGTACATGACCCTTCGGGCAGAGGATACATGGGAGAATTGAAAAATCTCGGCGATCTGCTCATAGTTTAAACCTTCGAAATAGAAATAGTAGATTGCTTTCTGCTCCAGCTGTTTTAAAGTGCTTAATGCCTTGTTCAATTTTTCAAGCTGTTCAGCTTTCACCTGTTTGTTGATGTAAACAGCTTCAATAGATAATTCCACACCAAACTGAGCTAGTCCAACCGGTTCGTTTACACATACCCGTAACTTGCTTTTCTTAAGATATTCAAAAATCCTCCTTCTAAAGGCTTTCAATAAATACAACCTGATGGAATTGGTTTCTCCAAAGCCTAGCCTGTTTTTTCTCAGGTAAAGAAAAAAGTCCTGCAGGCAATCACGGACTAATTCCTTATCACAGGAATATTGACACCCGTACTGGTAGAGAATGGGCGAGTAATTGTTATAAATTTTGGTAAACGCGGGTTCATCTCCTGTTTTAAACGCACTCCATAGCAACTGGTCTGGTAGTTTACCAGGATCGGCAGGTGATGTGGTGACGGCTCTCGAGGGGGTGGAAAAAGGCATGCATTGCAAAATACCTTCTGGCAATGTTATTTCTTCATATGGCATAGTTAGCAATTTAATCAGCGCAACAGCGTTAGTTCTAAATTTCATTTCAGTAAGAATGCCGGCAGCTTCTTTGCAATCTTATTATCAAATTTCAATATTAAAATTTACAATAGCATCCTACCAATTCGCAATAATCGGTATTATAGTACCATAAAGATGCAATCAAGGATGCAAATGAAGTAAATTTTATACCTTAGGAATATGAAACCACATTTATTAAAAGTTTACCTGGAGCCTGAATCTTCTTTTAATATTCGTCAGCGTAAAGGCCCTAACTTCTACAACCAGTGGCATTTTCACCCTGAGATAGAGTTGATTTATGTTCATAAGGGAAGAGGGACACGATTTATAGGGAACAATGTTTCTCGCTTTGAATCAAACGAATTGATTTTAATAGGTTCTAACCTGGATCATATGTGGCGTTGCGATCCTGAATATTTTTTAAATGGATCCAAATTGACCGCCGAAGTAACCGTCATTTATTTTGACCATGATTTTTTAGGTGAAAAATTTTTTAACAGCCCGGAATTAAAAAGCATTAATGTTTTGTTGGAAAAGGCAAAACAAGGGATTAAAATTACCGGGAACACCAGGTGCCAGGTGAAAGAATTGATAACGAGGTTATCTGATTCAAAGGGGATAGTGTCTATTATAACATTATTAACGATCCTTGATAAAATTGCTACCACGAAAGAAAAGCAATATATCAATTCGATGTATTACCCTGTAAAAGTTGAAGCAGCAGAGGCTACACGGTTAAATAAAATATTTCATCACACCCTGACTAATTTTCATAAAAAAATTTCCTTAACAGAGATCGCTTCAGTGGCTAATTTAAGTCCAAAAGCGTTTTGCCGGTATTTTAAATCAAAAACAAGGAAAACATACTATAATTTTTTACTGGAGGTGAGGGTAGCGCATGCATGCAATCTGTTACTGGAGAAAGATATGACTGTTTATGAAGTTTGTTATGAGAGTGGCTTTAACAATTTGTCAAACTTCAACCGGTACTTTAAAAAGATTATGAATAAAACACCATTCGGGTATAAAAAAGAGCACCTTCTTTTAACGGCATAATTGCATCTAACGCTGCTGTATCTTCCGGACTATGCCGACTGGTTTTTACCTCTGACATAAATCTTTATCAATCCATCTCTTCTTTTGATTATTTCCTGTGTAGAATTCTAAAAGTCTTATCCAATGCATATAAAGGTGTTCAATGGTTCCGGTTTTCCTCACCCGACCTTTTGCATTTGTTCGATGGCGACCCACCCTTCCGGCGTGATACCCATAATCTCAGTAGCAACGCCCAGCGTTTGGTAGGTGTCGAAGAAAGCCATCTGTGCTATGGGGTGGTCCACTTTGCTGATAACGTATAACCTTGTTCGCGCAGATCGCTGGTGACCCGGTCGAAATCGCTCACCGGTAAACGGAACGCAATATGCTGTGTTCCACCAGCCGGATACCGGGCAAGATAGTCATGGAACATGCTTTGGCTGGAAACTGGCTGTACTATTTCGATAAAAGTGCCTCCGTTATAGGTTTGAGTGGTCAGCCATTCGCCTGCAATGGCTTTCCCATAATTGGTCATATCCAGATCCTGCGCGCGGATATGTTCCGGCTGGTGAAAGCCAGCGATGCCCAAGGCGTTCGTAAGGAATTTTACGGCGGCGTGAATGTCCAGGACCACCCAGTCGATTTCGGCCAATTCAAGTGCAGCGAAAGTGTTGTTGATACTGTTCATGTTTGTTTGCTATTACAAGAGCAGTTGAACAAAGTTAAAGCTGATGGGTTTCTCGCGTTGGGGGCATTCGCGGCAATATAAGGGCAATTTGCGACTATGCAGTGTGCAAAGCGAAGGTATACATCGTCAGAGACCAATTTGCTGTTTCGCATTTTGAACCAACATTTTCATGTTTTGATGAAAACATTTGGTGGCATAAGTCAATAACGCGTTTACAATGCGGTTCTGGCATTAAGTCAACCGGATCAAAATAAATAACCTCAACAGCAAGCATGCAGGTCATGGAAATCGAATTGTCGTTACACTGTCACGATATTGGTAAAGAGGTATGGAAGTACAGAAACGATACACAGCGCCCTATCAAAAACTATAGAAAGAATGGAAAGAAATAAAAGTCGAGTAGGCAAGGGCATTGCAGCCCAAGCCTCTCACAGCACCGGACGTGAAACTCTCGCTTCATCCAGCGCTTCCGATGTCAGGGTTCTTCTTCTTACCAAGCACTGGAGGTAGCAACGCCCAGTGAGCAAAAAGATCCGGTTTTGT
>JBBJOD010000190.1:0-8665 GCA_037721715.1 Chitinophagaceae bacterium
TGCCCAAACTTCCATCTCACCAAATCGCTGTCCCCCGAATTGTGCTTTACCACCCAACGGTTGTTGTGTTATCAGACTGTAAGGTCCGATTGAACGGGCGTGCATCTTATCGTCCACCATATGGTGTAACTTGATAATGTAGATGATCCCCACTGTTGCTTTTTGGTCGAACCGATCACCAGTTTCACCATCATACAGGTAGGTATGCCCGAAACTTGGTAACCCAGCCTGTGAGATATGATCAGCGATCTCTTCTACGCTTGCACCGTCGAAAATCGGGGTCGCGAATTTCAGGCCCAATTTCTCACCGGCCCAGCCTAACACCGTCTCATAGATCTGTCCCAGGTTCATACGAGATGGCACACCTAACGGGTTAAGTACAATATCAACGGGAGTACCATCTTCCAGGAAAGGCATGTCTTCAGCACGAACTATTTTGGCAACAATACCTTTGTTACCATGGCGCCCGGCCATTTTATCACCGACTTTGAGTTTCCTCTTAACGGCAAGGTACACTTTCGCTAATTTCAATACGCCAGCCGGTAATTCATCACCTATTGAAATATTAAATTTCTCACGTTTGTACCTACCTAATTCTTCATTGTACTTAATGCTATAATTATGTAGCAACGTATTAATGAGATCATCTGTTTTGGCATCACTGGTCCAACCCAGCGGGTTGACGTTCAGGTAATCAATACCTGTCAGGTTTTTCGGGGTAAACTTGGCGCCTTTTCCTATAAGAACTTCACCGAAATTATTATTTACACCAGCTGAATTGTACTCTTTCAACAACACCTGCAACTTGCTTAGCAGCAGATCAATCAGGTCCTGCTCGTTTTTTTCATGAACCTTTTCCAGTTTTTCAATAGCCGCTTTTTCACGCACCTTTCCGTTCTTATCTTTCTTGGCTCTCTGGAACAATTTTTTATCTATCACAACACCTTCTACCCCATTCGGAGCTTTAAGCGATGCATCTTTCGCGTCTCCTGCTTTGTCACCGAATATCGCACGCAGCAGTTTCTCTTCGGGCGTAGGATCGCTTTCACCTTTAGGAGTTATTTTACCAATAAGTATATCCCCTTCCTTAATATGAGCTCCGATCCTTATGATACCGTTTTCATCCAGGTCTTTCGTTGCTTCTTCTGAAACGTTGGGTATATCAGGTGTTAATTCTTCCTCTCCTAATTTGGTATCCCGAACCTCCAGTTCGTATTCAGAAATATGGATAGAAGTAAACAGGTCTTCACGAACTACTTTCTCACTAATTACTATCGCATCCTCAAAATTATAACCCTTCCATGGCATGAATGCAACCTTCAGGTTTCTGCCTAAGGCCAACTCACCGTTTTGTACCGCATATCCTTCCGTTAAAAAATCGCCTTCCTTTACTCGCTGGCCCTTTTTAACGGCCGGCTTTAGGTTGATCGAGGTTTCCTGGTTTGTTTTAATAAATTTAGTAAGCCTGTAAACGATTAAGTCATCTTCAAAACTCACAAGCTTCTGAGTTTCATTGCGGGTATAACGCACGTGAATTTCATTGGCATCTACAAATTCTATCACACCATCTCCCTCGGAATGTATCTGGATCCTCGCGTCACGAGCCGCTTTTCCTTCCAGGCCTGTACCGACTATGGGAGATTCCGGGCGAATAAGGGGAACCGCCTGGCGTTGCATATTAGAACCCATCAAAGCACGGTTGGCATCATCATGTTCCAGGAATGGAATGAGGGAAGCACTTAATCCAACGATCTGGTTTGGTGCCACGTCCATAAATTCCACTTCAGTTTTCTCCAGTATCGGAAAATCCCCGGTCTGCCGTGATACAATCTTTTCATCTACAAAATGCCCTTTATCATCCAATGGAGAATTGGCTTGCGCAATTTTAGCAGTATCCTCTTCTTCGGCACTCAGATAAGTTAACTTCTTCATATCTACACGGCCATCTAATACTTTTCGATAAGGCGTTTCGATAAAGCCCATCTCGTTGATCTTGGCATGAACGCACAAAGTAGAGATCAGCCCAATATTAGGCCCCTCCGGTGTTTCGATTGTACAAAGGCGGCCATAATGCGAATAGTGAACATCGCGGACTTCAAATCCAGCTCTTTCCCTGCTTAAGCCTCCGGGCCCCAGCGCTGAAATACGGCGCTTATGGGTTATCTCCGATAAAGGATTGGTTTGGTCAAGGAACTGCGATAATTGGGAGGTTCCAAAGAATGAATTGATAACCGACGACAGTGTCCGTGCGTTGATCAGGTCAACGGGGGTAAATACCTCGTTGTCACGAACGTTCATACGCTCACGTATCGTTCTTGCCATACGTGCAAGTCCAACACCAAACTGGGCGTACAATTGTTCACCTACGGTACGTACACGGCGGTTGCTCAGGTGATCGATGTCATCAATTTCTGACTTACCGTTAGTTAAGAGTACCAAATATTTTATGATAGAAATAATATCTTCTTTAGTCAGCACTTTGTGATCAAGCGGGTAGTTAAGATTTAACTTACGGTTGATCTTGTACCGGCCAACTTCTCCGAGGTCGTAACGCTTATCACTGAAAAACAATTTGTCAATAATACCTCTTGCAGTTTCATCATCAGGTGCATCTGCGCCTCGCAATTGGCGATAGATATGTTGAACTGCTTCCAGCTCAGAGTTGGAAGTATCTTTGTTGAGGGTGTTATAAATAATAGAATAATCTCCACTCATTTCCTCTTTCTGAATAAAGACACTTTTGGCATCCATTTCAGTAATCAGGTCTATTGCTTCTTCATCGAGGATGGTATCGCGTTCCAGTACTACTTCATTACGCTCAATAGACACAACTTCACCTGTATCTTCATCCACAAAATCTTCAACCCATGTCCTTAAAACCCTCGCAGCCAATTTTTTTCCCAGGTATTTTTCAAGGGCCTTTCTTTCAGACTTTACCTCGTGAGCCATTCCAAAAAGCTCCAAGATATCTTTATCCGTTTCGAAACCAATGGAACGCAACAACGTTGTTACCGGAAATTTCTTTTTTCGGTCAATATAAGCGAACATTACGTTATTAATGTCGGTGGCAAATTCCATCCATGCTCCTTTGAATGGAATAACACGGGCAGAATAAATCTTTGTCCCGTTGGGATGGATGGACTGGCCAAAGAAAACACCCGGTGAACGGTGTAATTGAGAAACTACCACTCTTTCAGCGCCATTGATAACAAAGGTGCCTCTGGGTGTCATATAAGGAATATTACCCAAAAAAACATCCTGGATAATAGTCTGAAAATCCACATGCTCCTCATCGTTACAGCTTAGCCGAAGTTTCGCTTTTAGAGGAACAGCGTATGTTAAACCACGCTCCATACACTCTTCGATGGTATAACGGGGTGGATCAATAAAATAGTCAAGAAATTCGAGCATGAAAATATTACGGGTATCCGTAATAGGGAAGTTTTCCTTGAACACCCTGAACAAACCTTCGATATTACGTTTGTCTGGAGTTGTTTCTAACTGGAAAAATTCTTTGAATGATTGTATCTGTACTTCGAGTAGATCAGGAGTTTCAGCAAGATTCTTAATTTTTCCGAAACTGATCCTGTTTTGTAATTTTGTAGAAGACATATTTGTAATAAACCGGTTTAAGTTATTCGATTCCTACATAGGATTCTTTGAAATCTTCATTTGTCAACCAATGAATATGAAACAGCTGACACTTTACGGCTATAGGCCAGCTATCTTAGTTAGTGAGCCCATAATAAGGGAGTGCAAAGGTACAGAAAGATAGGAAACCTTAAAAACTTATTTTACTGTAATTTTTTTAAAAAAGTAATATTATTTTTTTACTTTATAACCAACGGTTTTTCCTGCACCGGTAAAAATTGTCTTCCAAACCAGGTTAAAAAAAGATCGCTGGGTGTTGCGGTCAAAAGCAGCAATTTCTACTCTCACTGGACTGCCGCTCAATGGATTGTCTTTTTTAATTACAAAAGCGTTGGCAATAAAGCTAAGCAGCCTCCTCTTTTTTAATGTATCGTCCGCTGTTTTTAAGGCTGTAATGTTGAGATCGTTGTAGATCATTTTCACTGTACCGCTTCCTTTATAGTTATCTCCTCTTATAGAAGCATCAAGGCTTTTGATTTGCAGACTGTTTATTTTTAACAATCCAAGAGGCACCGTAATATTATTCAGTACCTGTCCCTGTAATGGCCCCATGGAAGCCGTCAGTTTGAAAACGCCGCTTTTATGCCTGCCAAGGTTAAATTCAAAAGCAGCTTTAACAGCAGCTTGTTTCATAAAAGTGGCTTTTGCTGATACCCTCATGAATGCGTTTTGTTTAATTTTAGCGGGCTCGTTAGTTATATTTGTGATAAGGCCTTCTATATTGCTAAAATGCAGTGTACCCTTCTCGCCAGATTTGGGATTTAGTTCAGTATAGGAAAGATCCAGGTTTCTAATAGCCAGCGAATCAACGGTGAGTAATAAAGGCACATTCATTAAAATCTGGTGCGGATACTTGCCTATTTTAGACCTTGTATCGATAGGTTGCGACTTATCATTAAATATTTTCAGCGAACCATTCACCAGCTGGACTCTTTTTACGGCCAGGGACTCTTCCGCCAACATTTCCCACCATTCAACTCTCGAGAAATTCACCTGGTCGAATGAAAGTTCAAACCTGTCTTGCTGGTGACCGATTTTCTTATAGAAATTATTGATTGTTCCCCTTGGAAGGAACTGGACCTTTTTTAACTGCATCGCCTTAGGCAGGGTCTGGATATCAATCTCACCCACCCTAAGTCGGTATAGGCTATCGGATGTACTGAGCGTATAGTCTTTCAGATTGATCAAGCAGCTCTTGGCAAATAAAACCCGTTCCTTATCTGCCTGGGTGGAAGAATCTATCAGGATATCGGCAAATACCACCTTAATATTCAGTAGCCTGGTTAACTTATCTTTGCGAGCGGTATTTTTATAAATAAAATCGATGTTTTGGAGTATTAGCGTATCTACCTTTATACTGGAAACATCCTTTTGTATTTGTTGATAAAGGGTTTTTGGTTCCTCATCATCGGGTACATTGTAGGGTTGCTTTTTATGGTAAACCGTTACTATTGGCTTGTTAATAAAAAGACGGCCAAGGTTAATCGTCTTGTTAGCGATGAAATCGGCAGGAACAATATCGTCTATCGATAGTTGGCTGATGGTAATATCAAAAAGATCGTTTGGAGCCTTTTTTAATCTTTCTAACTCTGCAAATACGGTTGTATCCGGACGAAGACGTGCGTTAGTTAGAATCAATTTTCCACCAATGACATCTGCTTGCAGCTCGCCGATATCAAGCTGGTACAGACCATGCGAGGCATCCACTACAAGCTTACTAAGCCTTTGCTTAATGAGTGGTTCAAAATCCTTCAGCTTGTTTTGTCGCAAATAAAAAATTATTCCGGCGCCCAGGGAAGCCAATATCGCCAGCACAATAAATAGTTTTTTCATCCGATTCGCTTAAACATCAAAATTAGATAACAATTGCCAGGTTTGGTATCAATGCCGGGAACTACAGCTAAAAGAATTGAAACAGTGTTTTGAGAAGGACAATTGGAAATTATTTTTTTTTGTTAGAAACGTAAAAACCCGGCTATTTGCCGGGTTTTATATTACTTCAATGCTACGACTATTGAATCTCTACATCGGCGCCAGCATCTGTAAGTTTAGTCTTCATTTCTTCGGCTTCTGCTTTTGTGATGCCTTCCTTTATTGCTTTAGGAGCACCATCAACCAATTCTTTTGCTTCCTTCAAACCCAATCCGGTAAGATCTTTTACAATCTTAACCACGTTAAGTTTAGAAGCACCTGCTGCTTTCAATACAACATTAAAGGCCGTTTTTTCTTCAACTACTGCTGCTGCACCACCGTCACCACCGCTGCTCGCAACGGCAGCCGCTGCTGCAGGTTCGATGCCATATTCAGATTTTAAAAAATCGGCCAGTTCCTGCACTTCCTTCACAGTTAAACCAACTAATTGTTCTGCTAATGTTTTTACGTCTGCCATAATTTACAATTTTTTCCGCCTTCATGTCCGTTATGTGGATCCGGCGGATGAGTTTAAAAAAATTTGCCTTTGTTAACCCCCAGGCCTGGGTAATAATTGAAATTCGCTTACTTACTCGGCCGTGACCGTTTCAGGACTTTCATGTTTCTTCTCTGCATTCTGCAACAATGCAGCGATTACACGCTTTGCAGGAGACTGCAACAAACCAATAACTTCTCCTATTAACTCGTTCTTAGATTTAATTTTGGTTAATGCAGTAAGTTGATTGTCTCCGATATAAACATCCCCATTGATGAAAGCCGCTTTCAAAGCGGGCCTGTCGCCGTTGCTTGCTTTCCTGAAAGAGCTAAGAATCATTGCGGGTTCTTTAGGATTTTCACTGAACAACAAGGCAGTTACTTTATGAAGTGATTCGTAAATTCCATTGTATTTTTCTGAGTCCAGGCTTTCCAACGCTTTCTTTATCAGCGTATTTTTCGCAACCTTCATTTCAACTTGTTTGTCGAAACAGTGACCACGTAATTTATTAACTGCTTCAACAGATAAATTTTCTGTATCTGTGATGTAGAAATTATTATATTGAGAAAACTTGCTTTTCAGCAGTTCGATTACTTCGTTTTTTTGATCTTTTGTCATGATGCGTTTGTTGCCGTTGCAGGTGTTTTACAAGCAACTGGTTTTCGAATAATTACAGGTACAAACCGGCTTTTAATGAACAAATGTTTTTGTATCTATTGAAATACCGGGACTCATTGAGCTGGCCATGCTTACGCCGCGAAGGTAGATGCCTTTGGCAGAGGAGGGTTTCAACTTGATGATGGCGTTAATGAACTCCTGGCTATTTTCCGTGATTTTATCGGTGCCAAAACTTACACGCCCAATTGATGCATGAATGATCCCTGCTTTGTCTACTTTAAAAGCAATTTTTCCACCTTTTACTTCATTAACCGCACCGGCGATATCATTTGTTACTGTACCGGTTTTAGGGTTTGGCATCAGGTTACGCGGTCCTAAGATTTTACCAAGTCTGCCGATCCGGGGCATAACTGAAGGTGTGGCAATGATAACGTCCACATCAGTCCAACCCCCTTCTATCTTGGTTATAAATTCATCTAGTCCAACATAGTCAGCGCCAGCGCTTTTTGCTTCCGGCTCTTTATCCGGTGGGCAAAGCACCAATACCCTTTTTGTTTTACCCGTTCCATGTGGAAGAGTAACTGTACCACGAACAGCCTGGTCAGCCTTCTTTGGATCAACGCCCAATCTTATATGAAGATCTACCGATGCATCAAATTTGCAAGTATTGATTTCTTTTACCAGGGTAGATGCATCTTTTAATGTATAGATCTTACTGGAGTCCACTTTTTTATTCGCCTCTTTTCTTTTTTTTGTAATAGCCATTGCTAAAAATTTAAGTGTAAGATATTATTTTTCCCATGGCGCCTGACCATCTACGGTTAGGCCCATGCTGCGAGCCGTACCAGCAACCATTCTCATGGCACTTTCAACGGTAAAGCAATTAAGATCAGGCATTTTGTCTTTAGCAATTTCCTCTACCTGTACCCAGGATACCTTACCCACCTTATTACGGTTGGGCTCTTTAGAACCACTTTGAATTTTTGCAGCGTCCATCAGTTGAACAGCGGCCGGAGGAGTTTTGATAATAAAATCAAAACTTTTATCGGAGAAAACGGTAATCAATATAGGAAGCACTTTACCGATCTTATCTTGTGTCCTGGCATTAAACTGCTTACAGAACTCCATGATATTTATACCCTTAGAACCAAGGGCCGGGCCAATTGGGGGAGCAGGGTTGGCTTGTCCGCCCTTAACCTGCAGTTTTACATAACCTGTAATTTCTTTTGCCATATTTTTATTTTTTGGTGTTAACGTCCTTAATAATACTGCACCGGAGTGCAGATTTTGAGGACTCCCAATTCCAACTAAGGAAAGAACTTCTCTTGGGGTTGCAAAACTAAAGTATTTTCCTTAAAGAGCAATCTTTTTATGAAGGTTGATTTTGCAAAACTTCTTGTCTGCCAGAACGCGCTGAAAGAGTCTTGCAATTTCGTTCATCTTTTATACTGGTATGAACTATATTCCTATTACACCTATAATAAAAAGAATCATCCCATTTGGGATGATTCAGTATAAAAAAAAGAGATGTTAGTTTAGCTTTTCTACCTGCATATAATTTAACTCCACCGGGGTTGATCTTCCGAAAATTTTTACAGTAACTTTCAACTTCTTTTTCTCATCGTTTACTTCTTCAATGATACCGTTGAAATCGTTAAACGGACCTTCGATGATCTTGATGGTTTCGCCCACAATGAATGGTTCAATCATACTTACACCACCAGCCTCGGCCATTTCGTCCATCTTCCCCAGCATTTTGTTAACTTCGGCCTTACGTAGAGCTATCGGATTTTCTTTTCCAAGGAAATGAATAACGTTCGATGTGTTTTTGATGGTTTCCCTGATATCGTCACCAAGCCTTCCTTCAAGAATCTCGATCATCACGTATCCCGGGTAATAATTACGTTCACGCATCACTTTTTTGCCGTTCTGTACCTTATAAACTTTCTCAACCGGCAGAAACACCTGCTTTATAATTTCGCTCCAGCC
>JBBJOD010000005.1:0-29278 GCA_037721715.1 Chitinophagaceae bacterium
CTTTAATTCAACCACGTAAAGTGCAATATGATTCAGGATGGCGCCCTTTCTCTGGGCGGTGGCTTTGAGTGTAAATGATAGCAACCCAATAAATAATAGCAGGCAGGCAATGATCTGTTTTTTCATTCAACAATTTACAGGAAAATTTATTAAATATTTGTGTGTGATGGGGTAATTAAAATCCTGGAACCCGGAATGGCAGCAGATGCCGGGTTAGCATCTTAAAGAAGCAGGAAAGTAGCCAGGCTTGAATTGGAATTTAAAACGGTTTCGCGGTTACCCGCCTACTTTGCTGGCTGTTTTACCAGCTTTTTGAGTTCATTTTTGATATACGCTTTTGGCAACCACTTACTGCCCAACATTACACCTTCAATATTACTGGTTTGACGAATATCAGCCAATGGATTACCACCAAGTAGGATAATATTCGATACGGCGCCTACGGTAAGGGTTCCCAATTCGCCTGCACGATTTAAAAAGGAGGCTACGTTCACAGTACCTGTTCTTAGGGCCTCGTAAGGGGTCAGCCCAGCATTAACCAGGTATCTTAATTCATGATGTATTGAAAAACCCGGTACATTAAATATTTGAGGAGCGTCGCTCCCTAAAAGCAATTGAACGCCATTTTTGTTGCATTCAAAGATCAGCTTTCTCCTGATGTCAATGTACTTACTTACCCTCGCGGCCGAGTAATTTTTGTTATGCATTAAGTTTGCCTTTGTATCGGCCCAGTTCTTCAATATATCGGATTTCATGTAAATCATTTCCGGTTCTTTCAAAGCTTTTTCAGGAAGCATATCCGGGGCGAACCAACGTTCAGCCAGTGCCTGTGTTGGTACTACCGATATGTTGTTATCATGTAGTTCTTTCATTAATTTAGGAATCAGTGTTGTGTCTGCAAGTGTATCAAGATACAATCCGAATAAGCCGGTTTCTTTTTCTTTTATGCTATCTATTCCAGGTACAATTCCTTCCATAAAACCATCCAGGTGGTCTATGGTAGCATACCGTGCTTCAATGGCCCGCCAAATTCCAACATCAAAAGAAACGTGGCCTCCAAACGGTATATTCACCTCCCTGGCTGTTTTCACCAGGGCGCTGAATATCTCCTTCGATAGACCGGGGTGAAGCTTTAAAAAGTCGTAACCGGCTGTTTTTTGACTTCTCACCATAGCGATTGCCTGGTCGACGGACTTTACAGATGATCCGCTAAAGGATGGGCCTGATGTGATAAAACCTGGCCCGAGTATTTCACCTGATCTCAATTTTTCTCTTAGCTCCAGGTGCCTTGGGTGTCCAAGCATTCCCCGAATGGTTGTTACACCATTTACCGCGAATAACAGCAGCACTTCCTTCATGGGCTCGATGTCATCAATTGGGGGCACGTGAGCGTGCATTTCTCCCAGCCCCGGCATCAGGTATTTTCCTGTTGCGTCAATAACAGTAGATTGCCTGCCGTATTTCACCTTGGCCGGATCTCCAATCGCGGTGATAATGCCATTTTTTATTACAACCACCTGGTTGCTGATAACTCTTTCTTCGTCCATGGGAATAACGTTCACCGACCGGAAAACAATTTCCTGCACGCGCGAATCTATTATTTTCTGAGCTGGTGCACTAAAGATCAACAGCAATAATAAACCTGTAAGTAAAGGTTTCATAATGTGTAAGTTTACAAGTTGAAGCGTATAGTTCCGGCTCACTGGAACTAACAACTAATCAGGAATAATGTACAATATTTTTTCGGGAGGGTCCGGATTTTATTATTATTGCCATAGCACTAACTGCCTCCTGCGAACACTGCGTAATAATTGTATTGGTTAAATGGAGGCTCTGTATCTTGGGCTTAATTGCAACAGGCCTGTCAAAATTGTAAAAGTTTATTTATGGAAGAAAATCAGGAAGGTTCCCCGGAAACTATAAGAATATCCCGCAACGAAATGCAATCGGAATTTCTACGGATCCTGACAAAACATGGTTATACTGTTCAAAAAGCTTTTTCTTGCGCAGACGTATTCACAGACAATAGTGTTGATGGTGTTTATACCCATGGCGTTAACCGCTTTCCCAGGTTTGTGCAGTATACCAAAGATGGATTAATCCTTCCTGATGCAGAACCTGAACGCCTCTCGGGATTTGGCAGCCTGGAACAATGGAAAGGAAACCGTGGCCCCGGGCCGCTCAATGCATTACATGCTACTCAACGGGCGGTGGAATTGTCCAGGGAGCATGGAATGGGTTGTGTAACCTTATCAGATACAAACCATTGGATGCGGGGAGGATTGTATGGATGGATAGCTGCCAGGGCGGGATGTGTTTTCATTGGCTGGACGAATACCATTGCCAATATGCCTGCATGGGGCGCAACGGATGCGAAACTGGGAAATAATCCATTGGTGCTTGCATTGCCCTACCTGCAGGAAGGCATTGTGCTGGATATGGCCATGTCGCAATTTTCTTATGGCGCGCTTGAATTACAGAAGATAAAAGGACGCCAGCTTGCTGTACCCGGCGGCTATGATATGAAGGGCAACCTGACTACTGACCCTGCTGCTATCTTAGGCTCACAACGGGTATTACCAATTGGGTACTGGAAAGGAGCGGGGCTGTCCTTATTACTGGATATACTGGCTACGATTTTATCCGCTGGCCAGTCAACACGGAACATAACACAAAGCGGCTCAGAATCCGGTGTTTCGCAGGTTTTTATAGCGATTGATATTTCTCGGTTAAACAATTCTTCTTCTATTTCATCGGTAGTAAATCAAATAATTGAAGACTATCATCAATCGGTACCTGCCACATCAAAAGACCAGGTTTTGTATCCAGGCGAAAGGGTATTGAACACAAGAAAAGAGAACCTATTGAAAGGAATCCCTGTCACAACAAGGGTATGGAACGAGATACTCGGGATGTAAAAAAACCTGTAAACTTTCCAGGATACAGGTTTTTACTGTAAGCATTTATAATTTAATGCTTGATTCCCATTTTCTTCGCGATGTCAAAAAACATATCCTGGTCAATTTCATCAGCTCCAGGTGCGTTCAATTGCGGTTCTTCTTCCAAGTCCGGAGCGGGACTGCCTTCAGGTGAACCAAATACAACTTCGAGTGGTTGTCCATCTTCCGGGTGCACACCATTAAATACGAGGCCAGCCTTCTGGTAATCTTCCTTGCTGAAAGTATACAACCTGCGATGTGAGCCGTTTTCTTCATATTTACGTGTTTCCGGAAAAGCCTTATTGCTAAGGTCTGGGATCGGCAATAGTTTTGTTACATCTGCGCCTGTAAGATTTTCCAGTGCGCGGGCATAAGCTACTATGTGAACTCCTCCACGTACCAGCAAATAACCAACCATTTCACGTGCCGTAGGATCAGTCACCATTTCATAGACGCGCATTTTATTTCCCCTTGCCCCACATTCCAGAAAAAAGTTGTGCAATAAATCAAGCTTAAGATTTCCACTGCTGAACACATTTTGTCCGGTCCACCAGTCACCCATCGAATCCATAGGAAGTGCTGACTGTCCACTTGCTATGAAATGGCGGGTATTACGCGCGTCGGTAGCAGATTTCAATGGACCCGGTTCCGGGTCAAAACCACGCTTGGTTGTTCCTGTCAAAAGCAAGTTTATGGTGTAAGCCACCACTTCTATATGTCCATATTCCTCACCAGCAATACTGGAAATAACATCATAATACGGCCTTAACCTGGTACGACCGCGAAAATTGAAAGACTGGAATGTGTAATTCATGAGGGTAGACATTTCCCCGAATTTTCCTCCCAGTAGTTCCTGAACCGCAGCAGCATCGTTCGGAGAGGGATTCTTTGGCGTAGGCAACTCAATAGGCAACCTATCAATTTTTGAAATCATAATTTATTTGGTTTTTGTTATGGATCATTAAAAAAGTAACTTCTTCATTTGGTAGTAATACCAGCTTAGATAGGAAAGATCAAGCGGTGAATTGCTTCGTTTATGTATATTTCAAAAATTGTTCCATCGGACTACAGAGCAAAGCCAGTATTCGTTTTTACTAACTACAGCAGGTAATTCAGATTGACTTGGATATTATAACAACGAAGGAGCCGGTTGACCATTAATCGTATCTTAGCTGAATTGATTAATTGGTACTACAGCGTAATATTATATATGGTAAAAGTTGGAGAATACAATTTACTGAAGGTGATACGTGAAGTAGATTTCGGTGTTTACCTCGATGATGGGCAAGAAGGCATCCTCCTGCCAAAGCGATTTGTTTTGCCCGGAACAAAAATAGGAGACGATGTCAGGGTTTTTCTTTATCATGATGGTGAAGACCGGCTGATTGCCACAACTCAGGAGCCTAAAGGCGTACTCGGGGACATTGTGAAACTGAAAGCAGTCAGTACAATGAACCATGGCGCTTTCCTCGACTGGGGACTTATGAAAGACCTCTTTGTTCCCAAATCCAAGCAATTGACTGGAATGATAGCGGGCGGTGAATACCTGGTCAGGATATACATCGACGAACAAACAGGCCGCCTTGCAGCGACTGAATATTTTTTAAGCAATGACCCGTTGAGCATAAAAGAAATGGACAAGGTAGATCTAACCGTTTATCGTAGAACAGATATCGGTTATGTTGTAATTATAAACAACGTGCATACCGGCATATTGCATTTTAATGAAGTATACCGCACTATTAATATTGGCGATAAATTAATGGGCTTTGTTAAGAAGGTTCGCCCTGAAAATAAAGTGGATATACTGATTGGCAACCCTGGTTACAAAAGGATTGAAGATGAAGTGGAGAAAATTATCAGGTTATTGAAAGAAAATGATGGTTACCTGCCTTTTCATGATAAATCTGATCCTGGTGAAATTTATGCTTTTTTTGGTATGAGTAAAAAGGCATTCAAAATGACCACCGGGAGTTTATACAAACAACGCAGGATTTCCTTTACCCAAACCGGTATCAGGCTGGAAGAACCGGAGAAATAAGGTGCGATCTACCAAGAGTGACAGCTATACAGGTCTTCAATGAACAGTTGTTATACTATGAAAACTTTAGATACCATTGAGATACTGCGACCCGAAAAACCTGCGAGGCTTGAACTTTTAAAGGGTGACCTCAGCGCCCTGCCTTTCGAACATAAGGTAGACATACTGGTTATTTCTGCATTTCCTGATGACTATACTGCATTGCCCGGTTCATTAATGCTGGCACTAAAAGAGAAAGGCTTATCTATAAAAGAACTGTCAGATGATAAAGCGGTTGACTTAAGAGACACACTGGGATGCTGGCTTTCGCGTCCACTGTCGCTGGAATTGCAGGACATTTTCCATTTCCGGCAAATAGTATGTTTCGAGCCAGGTACGCATACCAGCAATCCCGTTGAAGTGGTTGGAAATATTTTTCGCTGCCTCAACAATTTTGTTTTCGCTGAATCAAATAATCGCATAGCCATGCCCGTTATAGGCAGCGGTTATCAGCAGGTTCCTTTTCAAAAAATGTTGCCTGCTCTCATAGAAACTTCTTGTTTTTGGCTGGAGCACGGGCTTCCCATTGACGTTATTAAAATTGTAATTTTTAGTGACCGGCATGTTGCTCCTGCCAGGATTTTATTTGATAAAGCTAAGTTTGAAAACGAGCTTTCCGCTGTTTCAACAAGAGAGGAATTCGAAGAAATTTCACCGGGGAAGAGCACGCCAACCATAAAAAACAGATTTATAAATACAGAACTTGATTATTTTATTAGTTACGCCCATACACATGCAATACAAGTGCAGCATTTTGTTGACAGCTTGTTGAAAATAAATCCTACACTAAAAATATTTTACGACAAAACAAGTATCGCTCCGGGCGGACTATGGATCAGGCATATCTCTGATGCAATCATCCAGGCAAAAAAGGTAATCATTTTTTTATCTCCTGATTACAGTGCATCCATGATTTGCTGGGACGAATTTCAATGTGCTAAATTGAAAGAATACAATAACAAATCGTCACATATTCAAACCATTTATTTACACAATGATCCAACACTTCCTGTCATCATGGGGATTCACAGTTATATTGACTGTCGTGAAGGAGATCTTTTGAAATTAGCAGCTGCCTGTGAGCAATTGTTGAATGACTATCAAATCTAATTGCGCAACAGTTATTCCTGTCTGATTGTTGAATAAAGTGATTAATAAATAATGAAGTTTTTGTTTCCGATTACGAAAGCTTTTATTTGTTACTACAAGTTTTTAATAACACATTTAAAAATCTTAAATTTCCCCGATAAGTATTTTTCTTTTCAGATATCCCTGTTCTCACAGCCTGATATAAGCGATGTGTTTTGCCAACTGTTGCCCTTAACCGGATAACTGAGGAAATATTTCTACTAATTAAGTTCAACTTTAGTTTTTATCTAATCCTGTTGGTTCAGTTCACTTGGTATCATAATTGAAAAGGTTCTAATATAACCAGATAATATCAGTGATGTCAAAATCTGAGCGAAAATTAAAAATATTTACATGGCATATACATGGCAGCTACCTTTTTTACTTGTCGCAGGGCGATTTTGACATCTATATACCCGTTAATGAAGAAAAATCTGAAGGTTATTATGGCAGAGGAGAAACCTTTCCATTTGGAGACAATGTACATGTAATAGCGGCCCCGGATGTTAAATATCTAGATTTCGACTGTATCCTGTTTCAAACAAATACAAACTACCTTTTTGACCAATATGAGGTTTTGTCTGCTGAACAGCGAATGCTTCCCAAAATTTACCTGGAACATGACCCTCCCCGTACTCATCCGACAGATACCAGGCATGTGATGAACGATCCAGGGATTTTACTTGTTCACGTAACACATTTTAACCGCCTGATGTGGGACAATAATAGCATTTCCAGCAAAGTTGTAGAACATGGAGTAATGAGTCTCAAATATCCTTACTCTGGCGACCTGGCCAGAGGCATTGTGGTAATCAATAATCTTCCCACACGGGGAAGGCTGCTGGGTCTTGATATCTTTAACGAAGTAAAAAAGCACATTCCGCTGGATCTTATTGGGATGGGGTCGGATGAACTTGGCCTGGGAGAGGTGCTTCACCCGCAATTACCTGAATTTTTGAGTCACTACCGTTTCTTCTTTAACCCCATCCGTTATACAAGCCTTGGCTTGGCAGTCTGTGAGGCAATGATGTCGGGAATGCCGGTGGTAGGTATGGCAACCACAGAATTGGTAACCGTAATAAACAATGGAATAAACGGCTTTATACATACTGATGTAGATTTCCTAATTGAAAAAATGCAACTTCTTCTGGATGACAGGGAATTTGCGCAACGCATTGGTTCAGAAGGTCGGCGTACAGCTACAGAACGTTTCAACATTGAAAGGTTCACATTCGACTGGAAAAATATTTTTCAGCAGGCAGTGGATCAAAATTTCAACAAACCATTGATCATCGAACCATTACATCATCAACATTTGAATTAAATGTTTTTAAATGAAGAAGAAAATAGCTTTTATAAGTGAACATGCGTCGCCCCTGGCAAGCCTGGGTGGGGTAGACAGTGGAGGTCAAAATGTATATGTAGCCGAACTGGCCAAATACGTATCAACTATTGGCTACGAGATAGATATTTTTACCAGGTGGGAAAATGCTTCTTTGCCAGAAATAGTAGACTGGTTGCCCTCGGTGAGGGTAATTCATGTAGAAGCTGGTCCCAAGCAGGTTATCCCGAAAGAGCAGTTGCTACAGCATATGACTGAATTCAAGGAAAGTATGCTGTCATTCATAAAGGATCAAAGAGTGGGTTATGCCCTGATTCATGCAAATTTCTGGATGTCTGCACTGGTTGCCTCGCAGCTTAAAGAAGTGCTTTCCGTACCGTTTGTTGTAACGTTCCACGCTTTGGGACATGTGCGTAGAATTTACCAGGGAGACCAGGATAAATTTCCGGCTGAAAGACTGCTTATTGAAGAGGAAACTGTGCAGAAGGCAGACCATATTATAGCTGAATGTCCTCAGGATCGTGCCGATCTTATCAAGTATTATAATGCCTCACCGGATAAAATCACCATAGTTCCTTGTGGCTTTAATCCCCAGGAGTTTTACCCGGTTAAACAGAGCATTGCGCGGGCGATTGTTAACCTGAGTACGAAGGAGAACATCATACTTCAACTGGGACGAATGGTTCCAAGAAAAGGGGTCGATAATGTAGTGAAAGCGCTGGCCTGTGCAAAAAAGAATGATCTTTCCATAAGGCTGGTTATCGTAGGGGGCGAATCAGACAACCCTGATCCACGTTTCTGCCCTGAAATTGCCCGGCTTCAACAAATTGCGCAGGAAGAGGGCGTATTAGAATATATTACTTTCGTTGGACGTAAAGATAGGGCAATGCTAAAATATTATTATTCGGCTGCAGACGTCTTTATCACAACACCCTGGTATGAGCCATTTGGCATTACTCCTTTAGAATCAATGGCTTGTGGAACACCTGTTATAGGATCTAATGTTGGAGGCATTAAATACAGTATTGCTAACGGTAAGACAGGTTTCCTGGTACCACCGAATGATCCTGAAGCGTTGTCGAATAAAATTTGTGAATTGCTTGGTAACCAGACTTTACTACACGCTATGAAAGACAATGCTATAAAACGCGTTAATGCGCTTTTTACCTGGGCCAAGGTTGCCAATTCAGCAACCTGCTTATATGAAAATATTCTGTACCCGGTTGCACAGTCAGCTGACAACAAAACGAAAAGGAAAATACAGGCGGCATAGATATTTTTCAAAACAAAATTGATCGATTAATTAATATTGGTTAAAACCGGCCCTGGATGAAGTTTACATGATGAGTCAGGAAAAACAAAAGGCGATATTTCTCGACAAAGATGGCACGCTGATTCCTGATATACCTTATAATGTTAACCCGGCCCTTATCACACTCGAACAGGATTGTATAGATGGCTTAAAATCTTTGCAGGAAGATGGATTCAAACTGGTGATCATCACAAACCAGGCAGGGGTCGCCCTGGGATACTTTGAAGAAAGCACACTGCAGGTGGTGAAGGAACGGGTACATGATTTATTAGCCTGTAAAGGCATCACGCTGGATGCTTTTTATTATTGTCCCCACCACCCAAATGGTGTCGTAGAAAAGTACACAAGTAACTGTGAATGCCGCAAACCTAAAGCGGGACTCCTAATTTTAGCTGCGGGCCTGTTGAACCTGGACTTATCAAAGTCTTGGATGATCGGCGATATACTAAATGACGTGGAAGCAGGTAACACGGCCGGAACCCGCACCATCCTAATCAACAATGGCAACGAAACGGAGTGGCTCCGTAAACCAGAAAGGCAACCACACTATCTTGCAGGATCCATCAACGAGGCTGCTGAAATGATATTAAGGCACCACTAGAACCAACGAAATGTATGCTTAATAACTGGCCTGGTTGCCAAAATATCCTTTGTATACGTGCCGATAATCTGGGTGATCTCCTGATGTCTTCTCCAGCTATACTTGCACTTAAAGAAACTTTTTCTTGTAAGATAACAGTGCTTACCTCTTCTATGGCAACTGGAATAGCCAGGTTCATTCCCCAAATTGATGATGTAATAACTTACGACCTGCCATGGGTAAAAGCAAATGAAACGGTGCCTCCCGAAAATTTTTTGACTATCATAGATCTTTTAAAGGAAAAGCAGTTCGATGCTGCGATAATTTTTACAGTATATAGTCAAAGTTCAATGCCTGCGGCAATGCTGGCGTATATGGCTCAAATTCCACTGCGACTCGCATATTGCCGGGAGAATCCCTACGGCTTGCTTACTGACTGGCTGCCTGAAGTAGAGCCATACGAAATGGTAAGGCACCAGGTCAGGCGTGATCTTGACCTTGTTTCCAGTATTGGCGCTAAATCGAGCGATGAAAAGATATCAATTGTTTTACCTTACCACGTATGGCCCCATGTAGAAGCCAAGTTGCAAAAAGCCGGAATAGATATCAATAAACCATGGATAATTTTACATGCAGGAGTAAGTGAAATAAAGCGCGAGTACCCTGTACCGTTGTGGGTAATTACCGGTAAGAAGCTGGTGGGTGATCTGAACCAACAAGTATTACTTACGGGGGTGCAATCAGAAAAATCATTAACCGATCATTTAGAGAGCCAGATCGGACGAGGTGCCTTTTCGCTGGGCGGCCTATTTACGCTGGAAGAATTCCTCGTTTTGATAAATCATGCGTCGCTGGTAATATCCGTCAATACCGGAACAATTCATATTGCTGCAGCCACTTCCACTCCCGTACTTGTGTTGTATGCACTCACTAATCCACAGCATCTTCCCTGGAAAGTTCCCGGGAAAGTATTGTTATTTGACATTCCCAAGGAATTGAGAAGCAAGAACCAGGTTATAAAATATGTTCATGAAAATCTTATCATCCCCATTGTAGATATGGCTTCTCCAGATGATGTGCTGGCTGCTGCGCGCCAATTGTTGCAAGAGGGCCGAAACGGCAAAGTTTTACCTGAAGTAATTCCGCTCCGGAAAAAGGTTGAACAACCTACCTCGTAGCAGTCTTTCTATGCTCTAATCAAAAGCCGATATAGGATCAATTAGTTCAGTCAGCTTCTTTTGGCTTCAAGTTTACCTTTATGCGTTTGCTGACTGTTTAAACTTAACAAGGCCATAGTTTCGGCAAATACCAGGGAGTATTCAGGTTTTTTTGTCCAATCGATGGTTCTGTGTAATTGCCTGTTGAGTGGCGCCCATCTTTCCGGCTCACCATCCATACTAATTACTACTCCGGGTGTTTGAAAAGCTGAAGCCATGTGGGAAACACCTGTGCAGTTCGAAATAAGCGCATAGGCGTTCCTGATGAGAACCCCTACGGCTCCCAGACTTGTTTTACCGGCAGTATTAATGGCGACGCAATTCATATGTCTCATCACTTCCTCCACTATAGCGGTTTCATCACGGGTACCGGTAATGACTACAGGCAAATCCTGGCTGACACTGTAATCTGCAAGCGATGCAAAATATTCCGGTGGCCATTGTCGCCAGGAACCACGTGAACCAGGATGAATGCAAACATATTTTTTCTCATCTATTTCCAGTTGCAGCTGCTGAAAATCCATTTCGTCCTGCCGGGTTATTGGAAACTCAAGGTGCATCCCGTCCGAAACGATCCCCAGGTGATTCATTAGCATGAGATGTTTTTCGATTTCGGAAATACCTTTAGGGTATTCGAGAAACTGTGCAGCATCCGCACAAAAATCGTTTTTAAGGCAAAATCCTGCGGTATACTTCGCCGAGAATAAGTATACCAGGGGGTTTACGATAGTACCATTGCCTTGCATTTGAATTGCCAGGTCAAAATGCTGGTTCTGTATGGTTTGTATAAAATCGACTACTTCAGAAGGTGTAAATGGTTGTTCCGGTAAGCCAGGAAAGCCTGGAAAAACTATGAAATTATCCAGGTAACCAGAAAAACGCTCTACAAAAGATTTTGCCCATGGAAGTCCGATCAGTGTTATTTCGGCTTGAGGGCATGCCTTCCTCAAGGCGCGCATTGCGGGCACTGAGCAAAGCAGGTCGCCAAGCTGAAGTGCCCTGAAGAGGGCTATCTTCTTTATTTCATGTAATGGTATCATCAGTTTAAAACAGTAGAACGCGGTACTTACAGGCGCCATAAATTTGCCAGAATACGGATAAAAAAGGAATGACAAGTGATGTAACGATCATCTCAGCAACATGATTAAAAGAATGCGAAGTATCGCATAATCGTTTTCGGATAAATGCGAACATTAAAGCCAGCCAACCAATACCCGCGGCCAGGACTATCATGATATTTTCTGCAGGCAGGTTTATAATCATTGTTAAAAATAAAAGAATGATAGCATAATAGTTCCAGGCGGGTCTTTTTTGAATCTTCTGCCGGTACAGGGCGGGGTATTTTCTATAAAGTAGTGCATTGAACATGCCTTTTTTTTGTTCTTTTATGCTTACTCCCCATGGCGCCTGTCTAACGGGGTGAATTACTACCGCCTCACTGATAGTACGAATAGGAATGTTGTTCTCTAACAATTTGAATTGCAGATCACTGTCTTCCCTCCACGCCAACCGGAATGCTTCATCAAAACCCTTTACTTTTTCAAGGGCCTTTTTAGAACAAGCGCAATTCGCCGTTACAAAAGCTGCCGTCTCAAGTCCCTGTGTATTTTTTTCGAAATCGGTGGGCATGTTATTAATAGGAACAATCACCCTTCCGGTAAATGCAATTTCGTCTTCATTATTATACTCGGTCCATAAAGCAGCTAACCACCCACTATCAGGAATACAATCATCATCTGTAAATGCTATCAACGAGCCGCCTGACACCTGCCAGCCCCTATTTCGTGCTGCCGCCGGACCGTTTTTCGAGGGAAGAGTTATAAACGCAATCGACAAAGGTGATTGCTCTTTCCAATTATTTACCACCTGTCGGCTGTCATTATCGGGCCCATCACTTACTATGATTAATTCATAGTGATTGTTATCAAAATGCTGGTTTACCAAAGCCTTCAGGCATTGGTGTAAAAGTGACGGACGGCGGTAAGTTGGCACCACAACAGAAATTTTCATCGATTCATTCCTTACATTCATTACTAATGGTCATAAACACACTGAGCTTTATCCATCCTTATTCCACCATGGCTATTCCAGGTATCGTACTAATATTGACAGGCTGGCGGGCATTTCGCACCTTTTCCAATAAGAAAGAACCAATCACAAGGGCATCAAACGGTGAGGTCCAAAAACACTCAATTGCATCTCGGGGTGAGCATACGATAGGTTTACCAAGAGTATTGAACGATGTATTTACAAGCACCGGAACACCCGTCTTTTCTTTGAAAGCTTTCAACAGGTTGTAGTAGGCAGGGTGCTGTTTTCCATTCACTGTCTGTATGCGGGCAGTGCCGTCAACATGCCGGACTGCCGGAATTTTGTCCGCTTTTTCAGGCTTAACATCATAAACAAAAAGCATATAGGGAGAGTACTTTGCTCCTTCAAACCAATCGCCTGCGTCTTCTTCCAAAACAACAGGTGCCACCGGCCTGAAATCTTCCCTGTCCTTAACTTCATTCAGTCTTGCCTGCATGGATGGGTTGATAGGTGAAGCGAGGATTGAACGGCTTCCAAGAGCCCTAGGACCAAATTCCATACGACCCTGGAACCATCCGATGATTTTATCCTGCGACAATATCTCTGCCGTTTCTTCGGCCACGTTTTGCATTTTTTTATAGGGAACTTTTGCCCACTGCAAAAATTTTTCGATTTCCGCATCAGAATATTCGGGCCCCCAGTAAGCATGATCCATGTGAAAATCTTTCTGCACGCTGGCGCGTTGTTGCGCATCTATCCAGACCGCTGCCCCTAATGCAGTTCCCGCATCACCAGATGCAGGTTGCACCCATATATTTTCAAAGGGGCCCCTGTCTCTGATGCGTGCGTTTAATACGCAATTCAAAGCTACGCCCCCGGCCATACATAAGTTTTTTTCGCCTGTCTCCTTTTGAAACCAGCTTAACAATTCAAGTACCGTATCTTCAAGAACTACCTGCAGCGAATGCGCTATGTTAAAATGGTGCTGTGTAAATTCCTCATCTCTTAAGCGCACAGGTCCGAAACGCTCAACTAGCTTTTCGTCACTAATTGAATAATGGCCATTTTGGCCTATAGTTATCATCTCTCTAAAATCTTTCACAAATACCGGTTTTCCATAAGATGCCAGCGCCATTACTTTGTATTCATCAGAAGAATGAAGAAAGCCGAGGTAAGTAGTTATCCTTTCATAAAGCAATCCAAGGGAATGCGGCAGATCAACTTCGCTAATTCGCATAAGGCTATTGCCGTCCCCGATATTGTAGGTAGTTGTCGCTTTTTCTCCCCGGCCATCGAGTGTTAAGACGGCCGCATGGCGAAATGGTGAAGGATGAAACGCACTGGTCGCATGTGCAAGGTGGTGCTCAACAAAATGCCATTGGTCGGCATCGATCACAGCCCCCTTAAATCGTTTTTGGAGGTGGTGAGGGTATCCATCTTTCAATTGACCCGGTGCATTAACGATGGATGATAGAAATAGAGGATCCCATTCAGATAGCCATTCATCATTTTTTGGCTGTAACGACGGATGAAGTGGTAATGAAATAAAAGGATTGTTCCTATATTTTTCACCTAAAAGGAGATAGGGATCAAAAGAATAAGCGAAATGATCAACTTCATTAATATGTATACCAGCAGTTTTCAGGCAATAGTCTATAGCATGAAAGGGGATTTCGTAAGTGGAAAAAGGAATTGGTCTTTTGCCGTGCTTAACGTGAGTAAAACGTTCGTCCTCGGCAGCCGCGAGTAATTGTCCGTCTTTGATGATACATGCTGCCGAATCATGAAAAACCCCATTTATTCCTAATGTATACATACCTGTAACAGTTTTTCAACAATAGCACTAAAACTGTTCCAACCGCTATTATAGTAGAATCATTCCTAATGCAGGCTATCAACTGCGTATGTGTGCAGTTTATTACCCATGTCTAATTAGTATCTTGCGGGCTCATCCGGACCAGCATTATTTATTTACTTCCACCTTGATATCTTTTGGCAGTCGTGCACTAAACTCTTGAAGATTTTTTTTTAGAGCAGCCTCTTGTCTTGGATCTATTGCGTAGAAAGTGACTTTGGTATCGCCTAACATGAAACTATAAGATACTTCCCAGGTTCCGGCTTTCTTCCAGTTACCAGTAAGCGCGTTATCAAACCATGATTCGTAAATGATTGCAATAGAAGTGTTATTTTTTACCACAAGCGACTGAAGAAAAGCAGCGTTCCAATAACCATTTTTTCTTGCAATGGTTACTTCGTTGTTACCCAGGCCCCACAGGTCTATCAGGTGTAGGTCAGAAAGGTAGCTGATTGCGCCTATATCGTTGGCAGCGATAGTTTGATGATTATAGTACTGCCGTACAAAAAGTGCCATCTGGTATTGCTGTTCATAGATATTATAGGTAGATCTTATAAAATTGCGAAGTGCGTTTATGCCGCGTAAAGGGAGGTTGAATGTAAACAATACAATGATTGCAGCAGTTAAAATGGCCTGTTTATTAATGGGACGTTCTCGTTTCTCATACCATTCAAACAGCAGGATGAGCAGGTGAAAGCTGCCCAGAACAATCAGGTAAGCTTCGTATCGGTAGAACCATCCAAAGCCACCGAAAACGGAATGTAACAAGCCACTCAACACAAAAACAGATAAAATATAGAAGCGCCTGTCAAATAAATTTTGTTGAATTTTTCTGACGATAACAAATAGCGACAATACCAGCAACCCGCTTATGCTGGCTGCTGCTTCAAGCATGGCAACTCCTCCATTCATTAACAATTTATAATTATCGCGGACTTTTATCTGGATCGAATTAGGAATAAAAAGACCTCCTTTTGAAACTGCAAATAATCCAAAAAGTACGATAGGAGCCGCACCGATGGCGGCAATCAGCAGGGAAGCCCTGAAACGTTTTTGCATAAAAAGCAAGCCACAGGCGCTGGCTACAATGAATGCATTTTCGTATCGTGTAAACACCATGCAGGCTCCCCACAGCGCTGTAATAAGCAAGTGCGAAAAGCTGCTTTTTTCGTTTGTAAGAACGGATGCGCAGCTGTGTACAAAAAACAATGTAAACGCAATCTGGAAAGTATGCTCCATGCCAAGTGCTGCGAGGGAAGGGATGGCGCCAACGAAAAGAGCCAGAATCATACAAGCTGCTTTATGCGAAGTTGAAACAGCTGTATGCTTGTTTAATTCCTGTTGCATGGCACTAATTAAAACCAGCGCACCGGCTATACCAAGTAAAAACGGTGAATAATCGTTAACACCGAACAAAAAGTATACAATTGTTAAAAGGCCTGTAAAAAAGGGAGATGAGGAAGTAGAAACCCATTCATTTGCAGAAACACCCCAGACGCCATATAATGCTGAATTTTTGGCAACGGCCATATGAATAAAAGTATCATCGAGGGGGTAAGAGAAAACGCCATTTGTTTTTTTTAAAGTGATGTATTCCAGTATCGCCACTGCTACTAATAAAAAAATAGCTGCTACAACAAAAGGAATGTTTTTGTTCAGGAAAGAGTTTTGTTTCATTATACGGTGTGCTTTAACCGGCAGCTTTTGACGGAACCGGGATATCGTAATCAATCAGTTTAACCAGTATGGCCAGGGACGAATAAAAAAATAAAATCAACGGGTATTGAGCAATGGCTATCTGCGTGTATTGTCCAACAATCATGGCAAACAGGCAGATCGTAAGCGCAATATAGATACTTTTTATATGGGCGTTCCTCGCTTTGAAGAAACCATCTATTCCACGCTTGAGTAAAACGAAATAGAAAATCAGTTGTATACCAAATCCTATCCAACCTTGTTCCAGCAATATCTTAAGATAACCACTATCTGGTGGAAAGCCTGCCAGCGGATGCAATGGTGCATAGAATTTTCCCTCAACGCTGCTTGTATTCAAGCCTCCACCCAGGGGATGTGCATGTATATATGGTTGTATCGCATGACGGTTATTATCACGAACAACGGCTGAGGCGTCGTTAGATCCGTCTAATGTTGACCTGATACGGGAGATCACCGGTAGGTTTTTCAAAGGCCCGAATAGTAAGAAAATTACTGACACCAGCGACAAGAGCATTACGAGGTAAGTCTTTTTTTCATTCAAAGTAAAGACACCATACGCGAAAAGTCCCGCGGCGATCATAAGATTGCAGGTACGTGTGCCTGAATAAAAACTTGCGAGCAACAATATAAATGTTGCAGCGAAAAGTAGTAACTTTTTTCTAACACCGCTAATCCTGATGGCCAGCACCAGCGTAAAAAGGCCGAAAGCTGCACATATAATTCCAAAGGCGGCAGGATCGGTTAAAAAAGAAAACTTCCTGATAAATTCAGCCTGGTAGTAGAGTCTGATCAATACCGGGCTGCTTTGCAGCCATACCTTTTCAAACTCAGCCAGGCCAAATAATTGTTGCTTGATCCCGTATAAAGCTATGATCAGCACAAGTACAATCCAGAATTTGATAAAAGATTTTATTTTATCATAGGAGTTGAGTACCATGTAAGAGATAAAGTAAAAAAGAACGAAGCTTACCTGTTTGCGAAAGAAAAACGACCAGCCAATTTTGCTATATAAGGCTGGATTTGCCAGTTCAATTATATAATACGTCATTATGATCATTAATATAATAGATATGGCATTGTTCCAAAAAGCTGTGGTACTTTCTTTTTTGAGAGCAGACTTTTGCAAAACAGTAAACAACAAAACATAGGTAAATACTTCTACCAGGATGCCAACGGGCGATTGAATTTTAAAAAATCTTCCGGGTAATGCAAATAACGTAGAAAACACAGATGTGAAGTAAAGTCCCATCAACGGGTATTTAAGGCAGATTATGAGTGTAGCAATACCAGTGCACAACAGTATAAGCACCGCTGGTAGAGTCTGGTCTGTTTCATAACTGATGTATGCTATGGCGATACCCCAAATAAAAACAAGGCTTAAGCCCAGGATGGTATTAAATTTCTTTTCAGACAAACGATGGTGCAACCATTCTGTCAATGAAGAAATAAACCCTGGTTTAACTATATTGGCCATGTTATTAGTAAAATAGAAATTTTACGAATATAAACAACAGGTAGATAATAATGAAAACGGTTGCCAATACCTGCAACCAAGGCTTTTTATATCCTGATACTTTCACAGGTTTGTCTGGGAGGTCTGCTTTGATCCTGGGAGCATAATAGGCATCGCCCAATCTTCCGATGCTATTTGTCCAGGTATGCGTCGATGCAAATGCTTTGCGTTTATTAATTTCGTCCTGCGAGCTATAAAGATTTTGATTCCCTATTACCTTTTTGATGTTTTCAACAAATTCTCTTTTGTCAGTGCACAATAAGCAATAATCTTTAAACAGTTCCATGGTTTCAGTTGCAGTGGCAACCACTGGTTTTCCCATTGCCAGGTATTCATCAATTTTTCGGGGGTAATTACCCATTGTCATCTCATTGAGCACCTGGGGATTGATGCAAACATCGAATTGTTTGATATATGCAGGCAATTCATCTGCCGGTTTAGTTCCGAGAAAGAAAATGTTACCGAGGTCTTTCACCTCATCTATTTGAAATAGTATGTCAACCGGGCCGACAAGCACAATACTGCATTCGGGCAATTGCCTGGCAATGTAAACAAGAATATCAACATCTATACGCCACGCGCTGATATAGCCTGTGTAACCAATTACAGGCCCCTTCATATTTTTTATATCGTCGGGAACAGTATCAATATTTTCCAAAAAGTTCGCTGGATAGCAGCCCTGACCCATATCATAACTATTTTTGTTGATCTTTCTGGCCTGGCTTGCCAGGTACTCGGAATTGGTTACTACCAGGTCTGCTTCTTCTAAAATGCCGGATTCAAGGCGTGGGCCGTGCCGCCGGAAATATCCAACCCCCAGCATGTAATCGCGCTTATAAAAAATATAATCTGAACAATGAACCAATTGCCTCAGGTACCGACCGCGTATAAAATCATTGTCATTGATTAGTATTACATTTGTGAATTTTAACCGGTGGATCATTTTGTTGATCTGCCTCGACAATCGTATATTATTTATCTTGTTTAACCGGTCGTGAATTGCCGCAAATGGTATCCAGTTGATTGATTCTAAAATTGTTCTCGGATTTTGTACCCATAAACCAGGCTGTACCTGTACCAGCTCACCTTTGCCTCTCCTTATACTGGCCAAACGCGTTTGCACCTGGGGGTTATATTTACCTTTCCATAGCGAAGCTCTGTCGAGTGCCCTGTTAACATAAAGTACCCTGTTGAGTTTAGCCAGTTCCACAGCCATGTCTTTAAAATTACTGCCAATCTCAGTGTCCCATGGCTGAAAACTGAATAACACAATATTTCGGTCTTTTATGAAGGTATGAGCCATCTTATAGACAGTACGATTATTTGAAGTTTTGTTTAAACGGGTTACCTTCTAACTGCAAGTTTTGAATGATATTGAATTTCATCAACTGGTTTTTTTAAACTGAACCACCACCACATGCCATTTCTTACAAGGAAATTGTACAGTAGAATCGGTATCAGGATCCCTGATAAAACGCAAACAGATAAGATGAAAGGAACATTGCTTATGTGTAATACCTTTGATAAAATGATACGCAGGGATCCTGTTATCATGACATGTATAAGATAAATATACAGTGAATGGTAGCCAATCACTCTTAAGAATTTCAGCACCTGGAACCGTTGCAGTATAAACGATAATTGAATGGTCAGCATACAGCCGCTTAAGGCGATGATCAAAAAAGATATTGGCATATAAAATTCTACATAGTATCCCTTGTCGTTCTGAAGATTAACAATCGTATAATAATAGTGCGTAATCAGGAATAAAATAAAAATTGGGACAAACAATTTCAACGAACTCAGGTATTTAATTTTATCCTTATTGTCAATGAAGGAAGAGATTGCATCCCCGATAAAAAAGAAAATAAAGAAATGTAATAAATCAGGAATGAAACTGAAGGCAAGTAACTCATAATTCATATTTGCATTCGAACTATAAAAAAAAGCTCCAAGGCTGTATAATAAAATTGCCGTAACCATCAACTGCCATAACTTAAAACGAAGAAACGTCTTTAAAAATGCGTAAAAAATGCCTACCATGAACAACGTGTTCAGGTACCAAAACTGTTCAATTTTACGTGGCATTACCAGGAGGTATAAATAATCTACCGGTTGTCTCTGGGCATTTGTATAATTTTTAAAAATCAACTGGAGCGTTATTTGAAGTGCCCCCCATACCAACATGGGATAAAGAATGATTTTAAAGCGGTCGTTCGCAAAATCCAGCAGGCTCTTTTTTGCAAGTGTTCTTGCAACAAAACTTCCTGAGATAATAAAAAATAAAGCCATTCTAAAAGTAACGAGGGATGAATTGACTAACTCAAGTACGGGGTAATTTGCTGTGGGAAAATTCGCATTGATTAAACCTTCAAAACTATGACGATAACAAACAAGGATAATGCAGATTCCACGGGCGTAGTCAATCCAGGGTAACCGTGTATGTTCCAGCACATACCGGTAATTGAAAAAGTCTTTCATCAAATAGTTTTCTTTAAAGTCTCATCCTCGCAAAGTAAAACATTAAACGTTTATTTTGCTCCTCAATTGCTTCTGGCAGCATGTTGAATAGAAAATACCGGATTGTTTTCACCTACAAACGTAATGTAGCAAAAAAAATCCGGGAATAATAAGTTCCCGGATTTGAGTATTGATAACTTGAGTACGCTATTATCTAACGGTCTTTACCACTTTAACTACTTTAGAAGGTATGCCGTTGATGTTTAACCTGGCGAAATAAACGCCTGGTGCAAGCCTGCTTCCAGCAACATTCACCTTCAAAAGATTATTGCCGGCAGGAACATTTCCAAAATAACGGTTATATACCAATTTGCCATTTATATCATGAATATTAACAGTGATATCGTTCTTTGCCGACTCATTATAAAAATCAATGTTCAACAGGTCAGTAATCGGGTTCGGAAAAAACTGTGTTTGTTTTCTTACACCTTGTTCGGGTGCGTTACCTGTTATCGCTCCAGGTACCTCTGCGCCAGACTGTATGGAATTTCCTGCAAAAGCCATGTCTGGGATAAGCTGCCTTGGAATACCAGGGCCGCTAATATATGCCTGCATCGTTTCACCGCCGCCTAATTCAAAGAAGGTCATGGCAATTGGGTATAAACCCGGTGATGTTACCTCGACTGAAGCGGAAACAGGATATGGAGCGTGTAAGCCGTCGAGATTCACCAATGGAACTGCATTGGGCGAATAGAAGGAATTAAAGTATAGCTTGCTGCCATCATCGGAAATAAGTTCGAACGTATAGGTTCCTGCAATTTGAATATTGATATAGCCTTCCCATACGAATCCAAAATTATCATTGCGGCCGGGAGTTCGAACACCGAGGTCAATATTTGCTGTTGTACCCGACTTTACCGGGGTAAGGGCATTGAAGTTGGGAAGCGCATCCCATGAGCCCTCATAGTAACGGTACCGTAAACCAATTGAATTGGCCGGTGTAGATGCTGCAACTGATGCGCTGGAAGCGGAAGCATTCCCGGCTGCATCTAAAGCTTTCACTGTAAAAATATACGAGGTGCTGGCATTGAGTTTATTTGCAGTAATCGCAGATTCGTTGGTAGTATATTTCTTAACACCGTCCACATAGATATCATAACTGGTTACACCAACATTGTCTGTTGAGTTATCCCAGTCGAGGTTCACAAATGTGCGTCCTGCATAGAGTGTCCTTAAATTCAACGGCACACTTGGAGCGGCGCCATCGCCGGAAGGATCAGTGAAAGCCACGTTCGGAATGAGCTGTTTTGGGATACCGGGTCCACTCCAGGAAACATTCATCGCTTCGCCACCGTCCTTTTCGAAGAAGGTTATCGCGATGGGGTACAAGCCGCCCTTGTCTACTGTTATGGATGCAGAAATTGGGTAAGCGCCATGCAGGCCATCATTGCTCACCAACGCAGTTGCTGTAGGAGAATAAAATGAATTAAAATACAATTTACTTCCATCGTCTGATGTAAGTTCAAACGTAAACGTGCCTGCTGTTGGTAGATTGATGTATCCTTCCCAAAGCAAAGCAAAATTGTTATTTACGCCGGGTGTGCGTACACCCAGGTCTACATTTGGTCCTGCACCTGTTTTAAGAGGTGTTAGTGCGTTGAAATTGGGAAGAAAATCCCAGCTTCCTTCGAAATAACGGTACTTCAAACCACTCGCGACAGTAGGAGTAGTTGTGTTCACTGGCTGGCTCGCCCCAGAGAAATTACCTGTAAGATCCTGGGCAATTACGGTGAACGTATAGGCCGTATTAGGATCGAGGCCGTCGGCTGTTATTGCAGATTCGGCAGAAGTATATCTTTTTGCCCCATTTACATAGATATCGTATCCTTTGATCGCGGAATTGTCCGTTGAATTGTCCCAGTCAAGCGTAACAAATGTGCGACCTGAATACAAAACTTTTAAGTTATTAGGAACTGTTGGTGCATTGTTATCACTAGGCGTTTCAACAAAGGCCGAATTAGGTATACGTTGTCTTGAAAAATTAGGGCCACTCCAGTAGACTTCCATTGTTTCCCCGCTATACTTTTCAAAGAAGGTGATGGCAATCGGGTACATACCGGCTGAGGGAACATTCACCGATCCTGCTTTTGACCATGGAGCGTGTAACCCATCATTTTCTATAAGAGGTCTGATAGAAGGTGAATAGACGTTATTGAAGTAAAGTTTACTTCCGTCATCGGATATTATCTCGAAATTATAAACACCGGGAGTTGGAATGTTGATGTACCCTTCCCATACAAATCCAAAGAAATCATTTACCCCTGCTGTTCTTAATTCCAGGTCAACATTGGCGATTGCGGCCGATTTAACCTGTGTAAGTGAATTGAAGTTAGGCAATTCATTCCAGTTACCTTCATAATACCTGTAATGTAAACCATTGGCAAAAGATGCGGTTGTTGCGGAAGCCTGGTTACTAAAAGGTGAAGTGTTACCTGCAAGATCCAAAGCTCTTACACTAAAATTATAGGTAGTATTGGAAGCAAGTTTATCTGCGGTAATGCCTGATTCGCCTGTGGTAAACATCTTTACTCCATTTACGAAGACTTCATATTGCGTTACTGATTCATTATCTGATGCGTCGTTCCAGTCAAGGTTGATGGCATTACGCGCCGCATAGATCACTCGCAGATTGCCGGGAGTGGAGGGTGCTGCATTGTCCATAGAAATAACAGCCGGAACGGTAGACCAGTCAGACCAGGTGGAGCTGCCATTTCTTACAAAACGCGCCCGGTACGAGCCGAATTGTTTTGGCAGGTATTCATTCGAATTGGCTCCTGGAATGGTTACACCGTCTCTTTGCCACTCGTACTGTGCAAAACCTCCGGTAATTCCCAGCCTGGCAGTAATGGCTGCTTCACTGGAAAATTTATTCCGGTTGAAGAAGGTCAGCGGGTTAGCCTGATGAGCATTATTCCAATAGGGTATCAGGAATGGCTGATCCCATTGTTCTAACCAGGTACCATGGCCGCCTGTAGGAAAAAAGCTATAGCGTACATTTCCACCAATATTTTGAAAGGCATCTACAAAATTTTGTACAGTCTCATGGGTGGGGTTATTATCCTGTCCTCCGGAAGCTAACCATACCGCCTGATATTTCAGGTTATTAATCCTTGAGGTTACATAGTCTATCAATGCAGGAGAAGTAGAAATAACAGTAGCAGCCCGCTGTGGAAAATCTGCTACAAAGGATACCGCTGCAAAACCTCCATTGGATATTCCCATTGAAATTACCCTATCCGGATCTGTATGTACATATTTTTGAAGGGAATCCAGAATTTTGTTAACAGTTAAGTAGTAACTATAATTCCAGGATTCACCAGGTCTTATTTGGGGATATAACATAAAGCCGTCAAACTCACCGGCGTTGATCCTTTGTTCGAATACCTGCGCACCAACAAAAAGATGATTTTCATTATCTGTAACCTGGTCTACTTCTCCACCACCATGAAAGAATAGTATTACCGGATACTTTTTATTTGGATCGGATGGATTGTAGTTATTGGGAAACCTCAACCTGAAAGCCATGCCATCAAAATAATATGCTTTGAACCGATCCGTATTCCATAACATCCTCGGCGTTCTTACCCATTTCGCCAAAGTATTTGGTGGTGGAGTAGCCGGCGGATTAGACGAGTTGTAAGTAACTAAAGGATCATTGGGATTGAAGATATTAGGCTGGGCATATGCATTTGAAGCCAGACAAAGGATCCCAATAAAAGCGAAAAGTAAATTTTTTTTCATAAAAAGGTGTTATCAACAAAAAATATTGTTAGGGTTTTAGAAGATAAACTGTAAAGCAGTGGATAGTAGATTATAGTGGCTTTCTAAGATAATGAGGCAAGCAGGGATGTATATTCGCAGGATATCAGCAAATATATCAAAAATGATTGCATTTACAAGCATTAAAATCAAAAATAGGACCAATACTTAAATTTGTTTATTTTCATACGTTGAGTATGCGCCAACAATCTAAATTGGATCTATTTATAGTCATCTGTTAAGCAAGTTTTTAAATGATTGTGCTTGAAATAATCTTCTGGGTAAGCCTCTCAATCATTTTTTACAGTTATATCGGCTACGGCCTTATTTTGTTTTTACTGGTTACACTCAGGGCTTGTTTTATCCCAAGCCGGGAAATTATTTCCCGTCCGCCGACTGTACCGGTAACGTTGATAGTGGCCGCTTTCAATGAAGAATCATTTATTCATACAAAAATCTGGAACACCCGTGAACTGGAATATCCGCCAGACAAATTATCGGTAATATTTATCACTGATGGTTCTACAGATCAAACCGCTGATATTCTACGTTCCCATTCGAACTTCCTGGTGCTTCATGAACCCCTAAGAAAAGGCAAGTCGGCAGCTCTAAACAGGGCACTTCAGTATGTTAAGTCGCCGGTTGTAATTTTTTGTGATGCCAATACCCTTTTGAACAAGGAGTGTATACTTGAAATTACAAAGCATTATGCTGACCCTAAAGTGGGGGGTGTAGCAGGTGAAAAAAAAATAAAATCATCACCAGGTTCTCATGCCGCTTCAGCAGGGGAGGGAATCTATTGGCGCTATGAGTCCCTCCTGAAAAAGCTGGACTCGTCCTTCTATTCTGTGGTTGGCGCCGCTGGAGAATTGTTCTCCATGCGCACACACCTGTTCCAGGTGCTACCTGAGGACACAATTATCGAAGATTTTGTATTATCGCTGCGCGTCGTAATCAGTGGTTACAAGATCAAATATGAACCGAAGGCGTATGCCATTGAAACGGCTTCCGCATCGATCAGGGAAGAACAAAAACGAAAAATACGAATCTCCGCGGGCGCTTTCCAGGCAATGCTGATGCTTAAGACTTTGTTTAATGTGTTTAAGTTCCCGGTTTTATCTTTCCAGTACATATCTCACCGGGTTCTGAGGTGGACGCTCTGCCCGGTTAGCCTGGTGCTATTGCTTGTCGTGAATGCATTTCTTGTGCTTCACAACGCAGGTGATGGTTACTGGTATTTCCTTATCCTGCAAATGGTGTTGTACAGTTCTGCCACAGCCGGATGGATCCTTGCTAGTAAAAATATAAGCGTAAAAGCGCTATATGTGCCCTATTACTTCTTATTTATGAATTTCTCCGTATTCATAGGCCTACATAAATTCCTTTGTAAAAAACAGACAGTTTTATGGGACAAGGCCCTCAGGCAGGAGTAGTTTGATGATACCAGCTAGAGATGTGACATATTAAATAACATAACACCTAACTTATTATTAAAAAAATTTAGATTTGTTTTATTGAATATTATGATTACTTTTATCCCTGATTCCACTACTACCAATTCAATTCCTTGAAAAAATCGGGTTAAAGTACAGTTTACTGTTAAAGCGCCTCATCCTACAAAATACCTGGTATAAACTGATGTATCTTTAATAATCAGTGTTTATAATCTTCCCTTACCCTAAAGTTAGCCGTTCCAATTGCCGCCTAATGAAAAATTAAGTTTTTAAACTTAATCACTCTTAACATGAAAAAGAAAATTTTATCAATAGATGATAGTAAGGCTATCAGGTTTTTATTACAAACAGTTTTTGGCAAAAATTACCAGGTTTATACAGCTTCTGACGGATATTCTGCAATGAATATGCTTACTCAGGGAAACTCACCTGATCTAATTATAGCCGACCCCAAACTTCCAGATATGAAAGATTGGGAATTGATTGAATTTCTTTTGGCCAGCGGTTTTTATGGAGACATTCCCATTCTTGTTTTATCCGCCCTTGATAAGAACGAGACCCATTCTAAATGCAAAGAACTAGGAGTCGAAAAATATTATCTCAAGCCATTCAACCCTGTAGAGTTGGTAAGAACTGTAGACAGCTTTACCTCATTCAAAAACAGACTGCAATACAATTGAGCTGTGTGGTTGCCTTTTTCAGCGATCAATTTAAACTAACCCCGATAAGTAGTAACCCGAATGGAACTTGAATCTTTAAACCAGAATCAATCCGCCTCTAAAACATATAAGCACTTCACTATTTGTTCAGACCTGAAAAACAATAAAAAATCAGAAGGTCAGCGGGAATTTTTTTATGTAGGAAAAAACGATGAAAAAATTGATTTTCTTATTAAGTCGTTCGATTGCGGCTATGCAGCAGAAACGGTAGAGAAAGCAAAATCCATCCTGGGCCGTATATCGGAAAAAAACAGCTTACCTGATATAATTATTTTTGATGCTGCCATGGGAGAACTTTCCCTGAAAGAATTGCACAGGTATATTACAACGGATAGTAATTACGCTGCGGTTCCTTTTGTGCTGGATGCTTCCGGAACATCACCAAATGAACTCAACCTGTTTAAATCATTTAGGTTCCTGGATGAAATTGTTTTTATTGAAAAAATGATTCCGGGATCAGAAACTTTAAGGTCGAAGATATATTTTTTAAAGAAGTTCAAAGCAAGGTCTCAGAGCATTCTTCCTGGAAAGAGCCTTTATAAACAAATGACAGCTATAGATTCAAGGTTCCTGTTAAAAAGGATTTTTGACATTGTAGTGTCTTCTGCCGCAATTTTACTTTTAAGCCCTGTTTACCTGTTAATTGCATTGATAATAAAATTAGAGTCGAGGGGCCCTGTGCTTTATGTTTCTCAACGTGCTGGGCGTGGGTACAGGGTATTTGAATTTTACAAGTTTCGTACAATGGAAATGGGTGCAGATGAAAAAATTAACCAGCTTTCTCACCTCAATCACTACAACGCTCACGATGACAGCGAATCTGTTTTCTTCAAAGTCATTAACGATACAAGGATTACCAGGATTGGTGCTTTTTTAAGAAACTCGAGCCTCGACGAACTACCGCAGTTTATTAACGTATTGTTGGGAGAAATGTCGTTGGTCGGCAACAGGCCATTGCCGCTATACGAAGCCGTCAAATTAACTACCAACGAATGGGCAGAGCGGTTTATGGCACCGGCAGGAATAACTGGCCTTTGGCAGATAAAAAAACGCGGCCGTGAAGAAATGTCTATGGAAGAGCGGATAAAACTCGATATCTCTTATACTCAGAAATACAATTTTATGTACGATCTTTGGATAATGGTCAATACACCCGCCGCATTGATTCAAAAATCAAATACCTAGCATGGCAAGCCTGCACCGTCATTCAATCTAAAAAAACTCATGTGGAAGGGAAATGAGCCTTTTGTTTCCATTGTTACATTAAATTTTAATCAAACTCAGACTACGTGCGAATTTCTTGAGTCTACCCGCCGGCTTGTATATAGAAATTACGAGATACTGGTTTGCGATATGGCATCAGATGTTGACCCTTCCCCAAAAATTATGTCTGGCAATTACCCGGGAACTCAAGTACTGGTCAGTGCTCAGAATCTTGGTTTTGCCGGTGGAAATAACTGGGGGATGCGGCAGGCAAAGGGTGATTTTATCCTGATAGTTAATAACGATACAGAAGTTACACCCGGTTTAATAAACCATTTGCTTTACCCGTTCGTTTTGAACAAGGCAATAGGTGTGGTGAGTCCTAAAATAAAATATTTTCATGCTCCTTCTATCATTCAGTATGCCGGATTCAACCCCATCAATTCATTTACAGGACGAACTTCTACAATTGGTGAGATGGAAAAAGACCAGGGCCAGTTTAACGTCTCCGGGCCTACACATGCTGCTCACGGATGTGCAATGATGATAAAAAGGGAAGTGATTGAAAAGGTAGGTATGTTCCCTGAAATATTTTTCCTGTATTATGAAGAATGGGACCTTTCTGCACGAATCAGCAAGGCAGGCTATACAATCTGGTATGCAGCAGAAGCGATCATTTACCACAAAGAATCAATATCTGTAGGAAAGGAAAACCCCATAAAGGCTTACTACCATACCCGCAATCGTATCTTATATATGCGGCGAAACAAAAATCCTTTCCAACTCTTCATTTTTGCCATTTTTTTTGTTCTCTTTACAGTTCCCAGGTCTTTTATTGGTTACCTGTTGAACGGCCAGTATAAACATCTGAAGAATTTTATAAAAGGTGCAGTATGGAATCTGAAATATTCCAGTTCATCGAGTATTTAATGCTTATTCTTAGGTTATATTAACGAAAGTCATTCAGGCTGCATTGAAGAGTTGGTTTCCTCAGGAAATATTTGCGAGCAGTCCGGTATTGTTAACTACAATCTCACTTTCCGTACCAACATATCTGCGTTTCATTCGATCATCAGCAAATAGCCAGGGTTACTATACGGCTAGATCTGTGTCATGTTGTTGAATTACGACTTCATGCGTTTTCTTTCTCTATGAAAACAATATTTCTTTTATATTTGAAGTTATGATCAACAGGATCAAAGCATTATTTAAATTCCTTTTAGGCTCCTTTTTCATTAAGGACGAATATTGTAGCTGCCAAATTTGATTTATATTTTTAATAATGCTTTGTTTAAATTCTAAACCGAACATGAAAGCAAAATTACTATGCTTGTTAGTAATTTTTCCTTTGTTTATTCATGCACAGCTTTTTCAAAAATCTGTTACCACAGCCAATGGAAAGATCGGTTTTTACGAGTTCCTGCCTTCGGGTTACCAGGAAGACAGTACCGCTAGCTACCCGTTGTTGATATTTCTTCACGGCGTAGGAGAAAGAGGAAATGGCACAACCGAATTGCCCAATGCCTTGTTGTCGTCATTTTCTAAACTACTGGTTCAGGGTGCTACCATGAAATTTCTGGTTAATGGAAAACAGCATGCTTTTCTAGTATTGCTTCCCCAAATGACCAAAGATTACTTTACCTGGCCCGACTTCTACACAGACGCAATGATAGAGTATGGCAAAAAGCACCTGAAAATAGATACTAACAGGATCTTTCTGTCTGGATGGAGCGTTGGTGGAGGCGCTGCCTGGAAATACCCTACCCGCACCCTCAGGAATGCCAGTTTATTAGCAGGAATAATTCCTGTTTGCCCTGCCCCCGAAGACTTACATTTATGCAACCTTGCTCGTGGCGGCGTAGCTGTATGGGCGCAGCACGCCGAAAACGATGGTGCCGTTCCGGTGCATT
>JBBJOD010000191.1:0-8660 GCA_037721715.1 Chitinophagaceae bacterium
CGCAATATATTTCATATCAGACAACATTTCATAAGCACCGCCATTCTTCATACCGTACACTCTCATCGTCTTACCTGCTGAGGAACCGATAGCACTAAACCTTACTACGTATTTTGTACCTGCATTCACGGCACCGATATCAAGATAGGCGCCCAGGTTATTCTTGGTATAGTTGGTAGGTGATATCTGCAAAGCGCCCCCATCAAGCCTGCCATAGCTAAGTGAAATGCCGCAATTACCCAAGCAGAACAGGCCGCTTACATCTGAAGTGAACTCGCCGTTCCTAAATTTGTTTGAGCCATTCAGGTAGTTCACTACGTATGATGGAACTTTTACCGGGCTTTTGTATGAATTCCAGTCATGATTGAACACTGTTTTCCAACCTTCCAGATCGAACCAGGAATAAATGAATTTTCCTGAGGGGTCCTTGTAGTAGTTATTGATGATTCCACCTTCATCAACTGGCCTGGTGTAAAAATTATTATTGAACGAGCCAAAGTTGGAGAAGTCTACTGACAGACTTTGGTTTGCCAAAACATACTGGCCAGGCGATTTTGCGAAAAGGATATTGTTGTTGACAGCCATATTCCTGATCGGGTTTTCCGGGGAAATATCATCATGGTCGAGGTTAACCTGGGTGCTGTTGTTATAAACAGTGTTGCCAGTGATCCTGACTTCATGAGAGTTGTGAATAAAGATGCCTGCCCTGCTGCAATTTGCGACGGTATTGTTCGTAATATCAACATTGGCGGTTGCATCGTCGAGTGTAATACCACTTGACCCGCTGCTAACTGTGTAAAAAGTTCCTTCCGCAACGCCTATTCCATTCATGATAATATTACCGGTAATGTACCTGTTGTACTTATTTAATTCGCCCCAAGTGTAAATACCTGCACCATCGTCTTTTGTCATTGTAAAATGATTGACAAAGTTGTTTTTGATGCTAACATTATCACCGGAGAAAGTAATGCCGCAATAGCCCGTATTGATAACTGAGTTCAGTTCAACCACATTATTTGAACCTCCCATATGAATGGCCTGGTATCCACCATTATCGCTTTGACCCATTCCCTGGATAAGCCCTGTATTCTGCACGTAGCTATTTCTAACAGACGAATTGTTACAATCGAAGAAAAATAAACCTGTGTTATTGGTATTGTTAGTAGTAGTAGACTCCACTACCACATTATTGGAATTGTTAGCGGTCAACACACCATAGCCGGAGTAATTAAAATCACTGTTTTGCACGCGAATATTCTGCGAGTTTTGAATTTTACAAGCCAGTACATCAGCTCCCTGCATTGATAGGTTGTCAATCAGAATGTTACTTTTTCCATCAATCACCATAGTGTTATCTAAAATACCTGCTTTTGCCGTATAAGAGGAAGGATTATTTGAACCAAAATACATCCTGACCTTTTTTTGGTTAACGTCATAATACCATTCACCCAGCTGATCAAGCGTTTGAGGGCTGTTCTGGATGAAATAACCATAACCATTATTCGATTCGTGAACTGACGGTGAGTTAAAGTTTAGGGTATTACCTCCATGCCAGGTAATTAGGCCCCTGTCAATTACCCAGTTGTTTTTCCTGATCACTATTTCTGCACCCGTCCAATTGGTATTGCCCGATAGTTCATTATCGGTTATCTGGCTTGTTCCTGAATGACCTTCAAGGGTAAGGTAGCCTTTACTTGGAGCATTAATATTTGGATAGCGACCCATCGGTTGCACCGTGCCATTAAGGGTAACCATATTCAGTCCGTTTAAAGAAGGACAATTCGTTTCCCATACACCATTGCCTAGATTTGACCAGTTAGATAATGTCATGAACCCACTGATCACCGGTTTAATCCCGGAACCGTATGAAGAAAATATAATCGGTGACCCAGATCCTCCGGAATTGCTAACATTAATCGTTCCGTCAAATGTTTCACCTCTTTTAAATAATACCGCATCTCCACCCCTCAGGCCAGACATAACTGAATTTAATTTACTGATGGTTCTCCAGGGTGTGTTAGGGTTTTGAGCTTGTGAGCTGGAGCGAGAATCATCTCCTGAACTGGATGAAAAATAATAATTGTTGACACCTGTTAAACCTCCATTTCCATAGGGATCCGTAGGGGGAGCCGTTGGCGTTGGTGGAGTTGGATTAGGAGGCTCCACTACAACAGGTGGCGCAACAGTTACTGTTCCTGTAAACGCTTCATTCGGTATTTTCTGTCGTGCAATGCCAGTGTTGGATGACCAATAAACTTCCAACGTCTGGCCACTACCAGCCTGGAAGTAGGTGACTTCTATCGCATAAGTACCTGCTGTAAAATAGGAGTTGCCAGAAACAGTCTGGCTGCCATGCAAACCGTCATTACTCACTATAGGAACTGGCCAGTTATTTATATATACTTTGCTACCATCGTCGGAAGTTGTCTCGAAAGTATATACGCCATTGGCCGGAAGAGTGATAGATCCTTTCCAGCTAATCGCATATTGCGTGGACCTGTTGCTCACACCGAGGTCGAAGTTATTGGATGTTCCGGTTTTTACCGGCGTTAATGAACTAAAATTAGGTAGCGCGTTCCAATTTCCTTCATAATAACTATATGTCAGGGAGCCATTTGTAGGCGATGGCGACTTGGTTGTTGCGGTAGAATTAGTGAAAACACTGTTTGGGATGCGTTGCCTTGAAATGCCGGAATTCGATGACCAATATATCTCCATTGTCTGATCGCCACTGTTTTGGAAAAATGTAGCATAAAAAGGGTACTTGCCGGCATTAAGATAAACAGTGCCTGACACGAGTTTAGTAGCATGCAACCCGTCGTTGTTAACTAAGGCGACTTTACTATGACCAAAATCACCAATGTAGACTTTACTGCCATCATCAGAATTTGATTCAAAAGTGTAAGTACCTGATGTTGGAATTTCGATAGCTCCATACCATATATAACCATATTGATTATTTCTGTTACGTGTATTAAGACTAACATTAACATCAAAGCCTGACTTAACAGCACCAATGCTGTTGAAATCTGGCAGGGAGCTCCAGTTTCCTTCATAATAATTGAAGGAAAGTCCTGGTTCGCCCTCTGCAAAAACTGATCCCATGAAGAAAGTTGAAAGAACTACGAGTAGTGATAGTTTCATAAAGTAAACTTGATTTTCAGTAAAAGTTTTAATTGTTAGTTTAAAAGTTCGTTGAACTTAAACCTGGTTCATTAACTGTTAACTGGCTCTGAATAGAACCTTAATTGACCCGTTCAGACAATTTTTTGACCTCATGGGCCCTTAATTAATAAGCACATAATTTTCAATAAATAAAAAATAAATGATTCACGCAGGCATAATAATGCCAGGTGTTGGTTCTAACCTACATTAACATCGGCTCAATCGTTAGGAAAATCTGCAAATGGCAGAAGACTCAACAGGATGGATAAGGTTCAATAACAGGTTTAAGGCTGTTTTTCATAGGTGGTATGGTTTTTATACCGCTAGAACACTGATTGGCTCCAATTACTATACCAAAGAAAGGCGATTCATTTTTATTTTATTGACTTTCGTCAATAAATGTAAAAAATACATTTATTTATCATTCTGCCAGACCAGGTTCCAAGATCAGTTTCCTATTTTTATGAGTAAAACTACTTGAAATCATAGCGACTAGATATATTATAACAGGGATATATTAAGCATGGAATTGAAGACCGAATCTGGTAATTTATTCCACAGATCTTTCATCAGGTATTCCAACCTACTCAAAAAATGAATTGACCGACAAAAAATAATTTCGGTTTGAAGAAATAATTTATGCCTGTTATTACAATAGGTAATTAGTGGGGTAAATCTTTGTATAAGAGAGATAGGAAAGAAAAATCTAACAAATAAATTTTGTTGCCCGACCTGGATTCGAACCAAGACAAACAGTACCAAAAACTGTCGTACTACCTTTATACTATCGGGCAAACTGGTTGTTGAGAAATTTTCAAACGTGTGCAAAAATAAGGATTGAAAAAAATAGTTCCAAAAGTAATTTGGGTTTTGCTGTCCGGTAATAAGATTTTAAATTCTTGAAAAGAAGTGTTTTGCTTTTGTTTTAATTGGAAACGCATTCAGCGTTACAATCAGCTACCCAGTTTTTCCCTGTCTTCCTTTTCTTTCAGTTCCTTAACAAGTTCAAGTGCCTCGGCAACAACATCGCACATAATGGTGATCAGCGAACCGGGTTTGGCATTGTTGTACGCATGCATGATGGCTTCTTTTTCACTATATATAATATTGATAGGGATATTGTCAGTTTTGGCTTCGTTGATTCCTTCCACGAGTAGATTTACTATGTTTTCAGCGGTGCGTCCACGAAGGTGCTTGTCTTGCCGGATGATGATCTCGTCAAAGCAACCTGCAGAAATTCTTCCAAGTTCCCGAATATCATCATCCCTGCGATCGCCTGTGCCACTTATGATGCCAACTTTGGGATGACCTTCCATCTTAGAAAGGAACTCGCCGAGATAAGTTAATCCTGCGGGATTATGAGCAAAGTCAATCAGGAACTGGAAGTTTTTAAACTGGAAAAGATTTAGCCGGCCAGGTGTTTGAGCAGACGACGGTATAAAAGTTTGCAGCGCTAGTTTAATATCTTCGATCTTGATATTACGGTACAAATACGTGGCAAGAACAGCAGGAAGTGTGTTCATTATATTATGAACCGCTTTGCCTCCATAAGTCAGGGGAATATCAGACACTTTTTCGATCCTTATTTTCCAGGTACCTTTTAATATGGTAACGTACCCATTTTCGTAAACGGATGCATAACCTCCATTAGCGCAATGTTTCTTTATTCGTGGATTGTTTTCGTCCATGCTGAAATAAGCAACTTTGCAAACAAGATCCTTGCTCATTTCGAATACAAGGTCATCATCCGCATTCAGGATACTGAAACCATGCGGAAATACCGTCTCGGGCAAAATGGCTTTTACTTTTGCCATTTGTTCCAGGTTTTCGATTCCTCCCAGTCCCAGGTGATCAGCTGTAACGTTGGTCACAATTGCAATATCGCAGTTTTGAAATGCCAGGCCCGACCGAAGAATGCCACCGCGGGCAGATTCAAGTACAGCAAAGTCGACAGTGGGGTCTTTTAATACAAATTGTGCGCTGGCCGGGCCGGTGCAATCGCCTTTCATCATTAATTGGTTCTGGATATATACTCCGTCAGATGTTGTAAAACCAACCTTGTAACCGGCGGTTTTACTAATATGGGCGATTAAACGCGTGGTGGTGGTTTTTCCATTTGTGCCAGTAACGGCAATGATGGGTATCCTGCCCGCACTGCCTTTAGGAAACAACATGTCAATGACTGGTTCAGCTACATTCCTTGGCAGTCCGGCTGCGGGCTCTATATGCATTCGAAATCCGGGAGCTGCATTTACTTCCAAGACAGCTCCTCCATTTTCAAACAAAGGTTTTTTCAGGTCAGGCGCCATGATATCGATGCCACATATATCAAGTCCTATGATCTTGGCAATTCTTTCGGCCAGGAAAATGTTTACAGGGTGTACTTCTTCTGTAACATCAGTTGAAGTACCGCCCGTACTTAGATTGGCGGTTGGTTTTAACAATACCAGTTCGTCTTGTGCAGGCACGGTTTCGAGCGTGTAGTTTTTGTCATGCAGCATCTTATCGGTAAAGCTGTCCGGTTTTATCTGGGTAAGAACTTTTTCATGGCCGTAACCACGCTTGGGATCTTTATTGGTTTCATCAATCAGCCATTTAATAGTATGAATGCCATCACCCGTAACACTTGCAGGTGTTCTTAGGGCAGCGCAAATGAATTTGTAATTAATGACTAGTAACCTAAAGTCGAAACCAGTAATGAATTTCTCACAGATAACACTTCTGCTATACACCTTTGCTGCGGACAGCGCCTTCAATGCCTGCTCCCAGGTAGTAATATTGGTAGTAGCTCCTTTACCATGATTGCCATCTATGGGCTTCAAAACTGCCGGGTAGCCAATATCTTCTATAGCTTCCTTTAGTTCTTCTGCGGAGTGTACAATGCTTCCGCCGGGCACTGGAATTTGCGCCGCTCCAAGCAAATTCTTTGTCTCTTCCTTATCACCGGCAATATCTACCGCTATTGAAGAGGTGCTGCCTGCAATGGTTGCCCGAACCCTTTTCTGGTTAATTCCATAACCAAGTTGAACAAGGCTATGCTTATTTAAACGAATAAAGGGTATACCTCTTTTAACGGCTTCATCTACAATGGATCCGGTTGAGGGTCCCAGCCGGGTATTTTCGCGGATTTCCCGGAGCAACTGGATATGTGATTCCAGGTTGGCATCTCTTCCATCGGTCAATGCCTGAGCTATTTCCACCGAAGCCTTGGCCGCGTACTCACCGGCATCTTCTTCCATATAACTAAATACCACGAAATACTCTCCAGGTTTCCCCGTACTCCGGGTTCTTCCAAACCCCGTATTCATGCCCGAAACTGTTTGTATCTCTAAGGCAATGTGTTCTATAACATGTCCCATCCATGTACCTTCCTCTACGCGCTGGAAGAAACCACCCGGAACACCGGCGCTGCAGCGGTGCTCGTACATTGACGGCAGTAAGATTTCAAGCCTTTCCTTAAATCCAATGATTGAATTAGTAGGTCTCTCTTCCATATCTTCCAGGTCAAGAACCATCTGTATTAGTTTGGGGCGCCGGACGCTCCAGTAATTTGGGCCTTTCAAGATTTTGATATCAACAATCTTCATAAGAAAATATAAAGTTAGAATTCGTGCATCAGGTCAGGGGTAAATTAGTTTTTTTATCGTGTGTAGCCAATTTATTAAATGTCAAATAAAGTGCTATATAATGAATAATAATTTGATCTCCGGATAGTGAAATGATGAAAACAAATCACTAACACCATTATATTTTCTCTTTCTCAGTTTAATCAGTAAAATTTCACACTTTTGTTGTCTGTAACATAGACAATTATCATACATGTCGCCTCCTCCTATGCTTAAACGAGAGATCAGCTTGATACAGGCTACGGCGATCAATATGATTGACATGGTAGGCATAGGACCGTTTATTGTGATGCCCATGGTAATAAGTATGATGGGTAGCCATCTATTTATCTGGGCATGGATACTGGGAGCGTTTATCGCTATTATTGACGGCATGGTCTGGAGCGAACTGGGTGCAGCTTATCCGCTTGCAGGAGGGAGTTATAACTTTTTAAAGGCAGCATACGGTGGCAGATGGGGGAAAATGATGTCTTTTCTTTTTGTGTGGCAAACCTGTATCCAGGCACCGCTGGTGGTAGCATCAGGTGCAATTGGCTTTTCCGAATATTTCAACTACCTGATGCCAATGGGTTTCGTTGAGAAAAAAGTCGTTTCCGGTACGGTAGTAGTTCTTATAACCCTGCTCCTTTACCGTAACATAAAAACGATTGGGAAAATATCAGTTTTCCTATGGATAGGAGTGATTATCACATTGTTATGGATCATAATTGGCGGTTTTACCCATAAGCAGGTAGATTACTCCATTATGCCTGAAAACAGCAGTGATTTCTTCACCGGCTTCTTTTGGGTGGCATTGGGCCAGGGATCCGTTAAAACAATCTATAGCTACCTTGGCTATTATAATGTCTGTCACCTGGGCAGCGAAATTAAGAATCCACAGCAGAACATTCCGCGCAGCATCTTCATTTCTGTTATAGGCATTGCCATATTGTACCTATGTATGAATATAAGCATTGTCGGAGTTATTCCCTGGTACGAAGCGCAGCATTCCACTTTTATTGTCAGCAGTTTTATAGAAAAAATTTATGGCGCAAAGGCGGCAATGGTGGCTACAGCACTTGTTTTATGGATTGCTTTTGCGTCTTTGTTTGCAGTGATGCTTGGATATTCGCGGGTTCCCTACGCTGCGGCCGCAGACGGCAACTTTTTCCCCGTTTTTGCGAAAATACATCCTAAAAAAGATTTTCCGTATGTCTCCTTACTTTTCCTGGGAGGCTTTGGTTTTGTATTCAGCCTTTTGTTTAAACTGGCCGACGTTATAAGCGCCATCCTTGCCATGCGTATCCTGGTGCAGTTCATTGCACAGGCGGTTGGAGTAGTCTTGCTGAGACGCCGTAAAAACGTACCTGAACTGCCTTTTAAAATGTGGCTCTATCCTTTGCCCGTAATCCTTTCGATAATTATCTGGTTGTTTGTTTTAATTTCCACCGGTTGGTATGCAATGGGCGGAAGCCTTTTAGCACTGGCTGGAGTAGCCGTTTATTTTGTAGTTCAGCGGGTAAAGGCCAGGAAAAATACATCACAATGCGTTTAAGATCATGTTCGTATAAAGACGGACTGCCAAAGTAATATCAGTGATGATCCATAATGGGGGTGGGTAACTACATCGATTTCCGTTAATTTTACGTTTTTGTAATTTTATTCATGATAATACCAAAGGGTAAACTTATTGCCATCGGTGGTGCAGAAGACAAGGGAATTGATCTGGAAACCGGTGAAATTTACAGGAACAACCTCAATTTTTTTGAATTGGGTATCCTGCGTCGTATCGTAAAAGAATCCGGTGGACCGTCAGACAGGATTGAAGTAATAACTACTGCTTCTATGATTCCTCATGAAGTGGGTAATAATTACCTGAATGCGTTCGGT
>JBBJOD010000192.1:0-8643 GCA_037721715.1 Chitinophagaceae bacterium
GGCCACGCAGGACGCTCTCGAGACCACACACCGAGCAGCGTACGCTACGGCTGCCAATATGCTGGTAAACAATTCTATCTACACTTTAAGCCTGGAGGAGTTTCCAACAGATATTCTCACACAGTCCGGTGATAGCCCTGAAGCGGATATTGCCCAGTATCGTAACTTTATGCTCACTCCTTTTTCTAATTTCTTAACCACTAACTACGACCCGCCCTATCAAACCATCCGCAACGCAAATATTATATTGGAAAATATTGACAGGGTAAATATTTCGGATCAGCAGAAAGCAATTTATAGAGCCGAGTGCCGGTTTTTAAGAGCCACCAGTTACTATAAACTGTATTTTTTCTTTGGGCCAACGCCCCTTCGCAAATCAACAAGTGACCCTATAAATATGGCAAAAGCCACGGACGAACAGATGAAAACTTTTATAGAAACCGAACTGTTTGCCAGCATTACAGACTTACCACTACAGGGTAAAGAAGCAAGTTATGGCCGGGCGCATAAAGCAGCCGCTCAGGCTTTCTTAACCAAGTTTTATTTGCAAACAAAACAATGGCAGAAAGCAGCGGATATGGCGAAGGTTATTATAAACCTGAACTACTACTCCTTATTTCCTAATTACAAAGATCTGTTTAAAGTAGAGAATGAAAGAAATTCAGAGTACATCTGGATAAGACCTGCAAAAGCATCTGCTGACAGGCGTAATTCTAATGGCTGGATGAGTGTTTCCTTTCCGCTTAATTTTGCCAGAGAACCTCTTTCCGGTCTTACTTACCTGGTAACCTGGGCAAATTTTCCCAATGAGTTTCGAATACTGGATGGTTTCTATAATTCATTCGATACAACGGATACAAGGCGTAGTTTAATTATATCGAGCTATATTGACAACCAGGGTAAAACCATATCACTTTTAAATGCTGACAACACACGTTCATTCAAATATTGGCCCGATCCCCAGGGGGCAGGTGCATCGCATGGTAATGACGTACCTGAGATACGATATGCAGATATCTTACTAGCCAGGGCGGAAGCATTAAATGAATTAACTGGTCCCTCACAAGAAAGCATAGATCTGATTAACCAGGTGAGAAGCAGGGCAAAGGTTAAGCCGTTTGTATTAGCTGAATTGGCCACTAAAGAAAAGTTACGGGATCAGTTATTAAATGAAAGAGGGTGGGAGTTTTATTCTGAAGGGCAGCGAAGGATGGACCTTATCCGGATGGGAAAATATATCAGTTCGGCACTTGCCCGTGGAAAGACGAGTGCAAAAGCGTTTCATGTACTCTTTCCGATTCCACAGGTAGCTATAAACGCAAACCCATTACTGGTGCAGAATGATGGTTATTGATTAGCAAAAGAGAAATACTAATTTTAAACAGTTAGGGCATCTCGAAAATCATAAGATACTATGCAATGTTTTGATGTGTAAAGTTCTATTACAAAAAACTTGAAGTCATGTCAAATGCGAGAGGATTATTTGTTGAACAATAACAAATTAAGCTTAGAAGAATTAAGCAAAAAGTAACCCTTTAGAAAGATTGAGTTCTCACATAGATTTTGAGTTTTTCCGCCAGCCATTGGGAAAGTATTCTCGAAACCTATTGACCAAAGCAAAGGCGGCCACCCTTTTTATGACGCTTTTCCGATGTTCAAGAGTTTAATTTTGCAGCGTTACGATCATGTAAGTAATGACGGGATAGAGTACGCTATACTGGTCCGCTTAAGTTTCATGTGCTTTTTGGGTCTGTTGGAAGACTTGCTTGATAAAAAAAAAGACAGCGTCCAACCCCTGTTTCCAGACAGCGCTTATCGCAGCGGAAACCTGGAGAAAGCCTGCATCAAAAAGGGTCTCCAAGTTGTATTCATGAAAAGTACTATCGGGGCAATCCATTAACGAAACGCCTGCACAGCGCAATAAAAAGAAATCAAAAACAAGGGGAGGAGTAGAACATATCTTTGCTTCATCACCAACAGCATGAATGAAATGTACCTGCACTACCGGAGCTTCGTGAGAAACGAAGGTTCGCCTACGAGCAATGCGCCGCTGCGTGGTGGTAAAGTCTGGTTATTTGAGGGCGGTATAAGGGAACCGCTAATTATAAAAAGTAAAGGGCAGGTTAAAGTAGGTACACTAAATAGTACGCCAGTTATAAGTAATGATTTTTATCCTACATTATTACAAATGTGTGGATTGGCTTCAATGCCGCAGCAACATATAGGAGGCATAAGTATCACACCTCTTTTTAAAATAAGAAAATAGTTCGTGATGCCTTGTACTGGCATTATCCGCACTATGGCAACCAGGGTGGTTTTCCCGGCTCTGCCATGCGCATGGGTAATTGGAAATTGGCATAAAATTATGAATCGGGTGCTATAGAATTAGATGATTTAAGGAAAAACATCGATGAAAAAAATAACTTGGCTGAAAAGGAGAAAGCCGTTGTTACAAAAATGATAGTGATGTTGAACAACTGGCGAAAAGAAAATAATGCTATTATGCCATTTTTAGATGATAAAAGCGTAGGGTCAGATAGTATTAAAAAGCATTGGCTAAAATATTAAAGTAGTATTATTAACTCCAACGCCCGATTTAAACGAAAACATCCTGGATAATAATAGGATCTTACAACAACATGCCCCAAAAACTATTGATCTTGGCAAACAATTTCACTTTCCAGTGATAGACAGTTATGGGTTGTTTAAAGAATTCGCATCAGGTTAAAGATTTAAAATTGTCTGTGTCTCAAAAAAATTATTCAAATGAATTGGGGCATATGGTAGTGGCCACAGAAATTATAAAATTATTTGGCGTTAAGAAAATAACTGGCAGTTAATAAGCAATGCTTCCTTAAAAAGACAATATTTGTAAACCAGTTTACGAAACGCAAACGGCTATCAAACCATAAACAGCATTTCGGAGGATTAAAGAAAACACCTGTCATAGTGGTGAATTTAATACCGCAAGAGATTAATTTTGGCCCATTGCAACGCGCGAATTCTTTCAGAACAAGCGACTTAATTAGCATCCAAACTACTGATCAATAAATAACCAGTAAATGAAAAAGTCATTATTAATTTTTACGGCTTTATGTGTTTCATTGATCGTCTTAAAAGCCCAGCAAACGAGTACTAAAAAGACAGGTGAGACGGCGATCATACAGATGATTAATGTTCAGGCGGGCAGGTTCCTGATGGGCTCTGCAGGGTACAGGCAGGATTATGACGAGCGTCCTGCACATGCGGTTACCATCAGCTCTTCCTTTAACATGGCAGCCACCGAAATCACCAATGCACAGTACGAACAATTTGATCCGAAACATCGAAAATACCGTGGCCTGCATGGCTTGTCAAAAAACGATGATGACGCGGTGATTATGGTTGATTATTCTGAAGCCGCGGCGTTTTGTAAATGGTTGTCTGAAAAGGAAGGTAAGAACTACCGGCTGCCAACAGAAGCTGAGTGGGAGTATGCCTGCCGGGCGGGTACCTTTACAGCCTATTTTACGGGAGACGGGTTGCCGGCTGCTCATCAGAACAGCCAGGAAACCATGTGGAACCCAAAGCCGGTTTCACTGCAGGTCAGGACGCACGGGGCGAATCAATGGGGTTTGTTTGATATGCATGGCAATGTTGAAGAATGGTGCCTTGACTGGTATGGTCCTTATACACCAGAAAGCAAAATTGATCCTGTTGGAAGAGCCTCTGGCCTTTATCGTATAACACGAGGTGGGAGTTTTGGTACACCGGTGCGTTTTCTTAGGTCTGCCAATAGGTCTGCCATGATTCCCACCGATAAAAACTGGCTGGTCGGCTTTAGGATTGTTGAAGGCAAACCACCATCGGGCAAGGCTCTACCAGCCATCCCTTCTCCCGCTGAAAAATCGATTACGCAAAAGGAATTTTTGTGGGCAGTACCAACAGATCTCAAGATAGAGAAGCCTGTTTACCTGGAAACGATTTCTTTTGTGCTGAAACCGGCGAATGAAGACAGCCCTACCATGTATGCCCACAACCATTGCCCCGCAATAACCTGGTGCCCCAACGGAGATCTGCTCGCGGTATGGTTCTCCACCGATGACGAAGCCGGACGGGAGATGACAATACTTTCTTCTAGATTAAGAAAGGAGAAAAGTTCCTGGGAGCAACCCTCTCTATTTTTTAAAGTTCCCGATCGTAATATGACCGGTTCTTCCTTGTTTGTACATCGGGCCACCAATACTTTGTACTTCATGAACGGTGTTGAAACCGCCGGAAGCTGGCAAAACCTTGCAATGGTTCTCAGAACAAGTAAAGACAATGGTGCTAGCTGGACAGATCCACAAATGGCCAACCCAGATCATGCCATGCGCAACCAGGTGATTGCCGGAATGTTTTCAACAAGTGAAGGGGTTCTTGTTCAGGCTGCTGATGCTACCCCTGCCGGACAAGGCGGTACATCCATACACGTCAGTAGGGATCTTGGCAAAACATGGGAGCGGCCTTACAAGGATAGCGTTACCCCTTCATTCACAAGTGGCAAATCAGGTGGTCTGATCGCGGGCATTCACGCAGGCGTTGTTCAGTTAGGCAATGGAGACCTGATGGCACTGGGCAGAGGGAATAATATAGAAGTAAATGCCGCAGATGGTCCGAGAATGCCAATGAGTATATCAAAAGATATGGGCAGCACCTGGCAGTATGCTGCGAGTCCTTTTCCACCCATAGCGGGCGGTCAGCGACTTGTTTTAAAGCGACTGAACGAAGGCGCTTTGTTGCTGGTGTCGTTTACAAATCATCCTTCCGATAAAAGACAGGGAATGACTTTTAAGGATAAGAAAGGCAGTTCATTTACAGGCTATGGGATGTATGCGGCAGTATCATATGATGATGGCAAAACCTGGCCGGTTCTCAAACTCGTCACCGAAGGCCCTGCCAAATACATGTACGGGGGCGCATGGACTGGCTATTTCGAGATGAATAAGACACATGCCGAACCCCGGGGCTATCTGGCAATCACCCAGAGCCCTGATAACATGATCCATCTGTTAAGCAGTTCGAATCATTACCGGATGAACCTTAAATGGCTTGAAACACCAAATGACAACTCTCAGATTGACAAATAGATTTCCTTCGAATTACAAGCAACGTTGCAAAAAGTGCTGCTTTCACTTCATCTTTTTTCTTTAAGATTTCTTACGCGTCTTCATCAAATGAGAATTAGTGGTATTGAAAGTATGAGCGTATATTTCACAAGAATTAAGTGTCTCGTTGACCCTGCTATTAATGATGAAGTAAAAAATTAAGAGGGAACGTTGGTGCTGATGAAATGGTATTCTGTGAATCCATCAATGATCACTAACCGGAAAGAGTACCGCTATAATTAGGCAGCTATTTAGAAGCAGCAAACCAGGAAAATGCAATCATCGACTGCAAAGCTTTAATGAATGATCCTCTTTATCCTTATGATATCGCGGGAGCCTTTGGTAAAGGTGGCGATGACCTTAAAACGCTCACCAATAATTTTCCTAAAATAGCAAAGGAAAAATCCGATGTAAATTACGAAGTGATTGTGTTAAATGAAATAGATTTTTTTAAAGATTTTGAACAGAAATACGGTGCTTCATTGCCATCTGAAACCATCTCTCACGGAAGTACCGAATGGGGCAACAGTTTTGCATCATTGGCAGAAGTATCGGCCTCAGTAATTATTGGTATCGTGTTTTAGGGTGAACGACAAATGTAACAGTGGCGATCTAAAATTCAATCGTGGGTCTAGTTAGAGGCTTACTTACTGCCTCTCTTAACTTTGTTGATGGTAAATTGCAAAGCAGGGTTGAAATTAGGATTTGGTTTTGTTGGTATCGGGGCATTGACTTCCTTCTGCCAGTTAATTAACTTGTCATGAAGTTTTTTAACCATTGCCGAATTTTTTGAAGCCAGATTATTACGCTCGCTAACATCATCTTTAAGGTTGTAAAGTTCTATTGCGTCGTCTTCATAATATTCATGAAGTTTCCAATCTCCCAGCCTTACAGCTGCTCCAGGTCGCGTCCGGAAAACGGGATCGCGGCCATCGTCACTATCAGAATCATAAGCCTGAAGGTAGATAGGAAAATGCCAGTATAGAGGCCGTTCGGCTAAAGTTCCACCTTTCAAAACAGGCAAAAAACTTATTCCGTCCAACTTAGCATTTACAGGCTTTATTGATAAGATATCTAAAATGGTAGGATAAAAATCCAAATTAGTTACAGGAACATCAGTTTTAGAGCCTTTAGTGACTTTACCTGGCCAACGTATTATTAGTGGTACACGAATTCCTCCTTCGTAGTATGAACCCTTACCTGCACGTAACGGGTCTTGATGAGATATATTTCGAATTCCACCGTTGTCAGACGTAAAAATTACAATGGTATTTTTCGAGAGGTTTAACTCATCTAACTGATGTAAAATTCGACCGATATTGGTATCAAGAGACTCTATCATTCCTGCATATGTCGCATGTTTTTGTCCAGGAGTTTTTAGTTTTTTCTCGTATTTTTCTTTAAGAACTTGTGGCACCTGCAGTGGAGTATGAACAGCATAATATGGCAAGTATAGAAAAAATTGTTTTTTACTATTTTCCTTGAGGAATGAGACAGCTTCTGTAGTTAACCTGTCCGTTAAATATTCTCCATCCGGTCCATCTTTTATTGCAGGAATTCGATAAGGTGCAAAATAACTTGGTGGGTTGCCTTGATGTGTTCCACCCACATTGAAATCGAAGCCTTGTGTTTTTGGATCCTCACCTATGTGCCATTTCCCAATGTTGGCAGTGTAATATCCTGCTTGTTGAAGAGCCTCACTTAATGTAAAAAAGTTATCAGCTAAAATATCTGTATTTTTTATTGGAATTAATTTCCTGCTAGCTTCATCTCCACGTTCGGATGTTCCTACGGTATAAATTCCATGTCGGGGAGTATTCATACCGGTAAATAAACAGGCTCTGCTGGGAGCACAATTTGCAGCTGCAGTATAGGCATTAGTAAAAAGCAGACTTTGTTTCGCTAAGGCATCAAGATTAGGAGTTTCATAAAATTTACTACCCATAAAACCAACATCTTTCCAACCTAGATCGTCAGCAACGATTAAAATAATATTTGGTTTATTGGTGGCTGTTGAAGTTTGTGAAGAAGCACAATTATATGAGAGAATTGATAAAAAAGCAACTCCAAAAATCTTTAAATTTTTCATCTTGTTTCTTAAAAATACCACCCAAAATTAATACCGTGTTCAGACTCTGTTTTAGGCCTCACAGTTATTCTTCTTATGAGGACCAGGAAAACCACTAAGGTTGTGTTTTTGCCATGGGTAATTTAGCATGTGTTGCTTTTAGCCACAAGTCTAATTCATGATTTAACCTTTGCAGAACATCTGGATTTTCGTTGCTTACATCAACATGTTCAGACTGATCGTTTTTCAGGTTGAAGAGTTCAAAAGGTTGGTCATCGTATCGCTTTATCAACTTCCAATCACCATCAAGAACGATACTATAAGGATCAATATCAGGAGTTCGATAATGTGGAAAATGCCAATACAATGGAACTTGCTTTAGTTCCTTTCCAAATAAATTAGGACTAATATCACGACCATCCATTTCATTTGCCGGTAGTGGAGTATTTGTTAATGCACAAATCGTAGGTAAAAAATCAACACTTGAAACCGGTAGGTCAGATGATGTTTTAGGAGCAATTTTACCTTTCCAACTATAAATTAACGGCACCCTGATTCCACCTTCGTAAGGATAACCTTTGCCAGATCTAAGAGGAGAATTGTCAGTAGGGCCCATCAAACCGCCATTGTCTGAGGTAAAGACTACTATTGTATTTTCAAGTAAATTATTTTCAGCTAAAGTTTTCATTAATGTTCCAACAGCCCGATCCATGCTTTCAATCATAGCTGCATATACAGCATTTTTTTGCTTATCTACCACCCGCTTTGATTCATACTTTTTGAGTAAATCTTTCTTTGCCATCAAAGGCGTATGTACCGCATAATAACACATGCTAATAAAAAACGGTTTACTCTTGTGTTGACTAACTACTATTTTTAACTCTGAGGACAATCGATCTACCAGGTACTCTCCTTTTTTTCGTGGAGGCAGATTTGGAAAACCCACACCTTTTTCATCTGTATACGGATCAAAATAATTCACGGGCTGCCCCATATCGTTTCCCGCTATATTCATATCATACCCTTGCTTTTCAGGATAGAAATTATCAGGTCCCAAGTGCCACTTACCAATATGACAAGTAAAATACCCTGATTTTTTTAAGAGTTCAGCTATTGTTACCTCGCTTAATTCCATCCAGTAGGGATTAGACGGTGTTCTCAGTTTTTTATTGCCATTATCCTCGTAAGGTTCGGGTGCTTTTTCCTCTTTTGAATTAGTTTGAAAACGTGCACGTATCCAATCGGTAACTCCTATTCTAGAAGGATATCTTCCTGTTAACAGCGCCGCCCTCGTGGGAGAACAAACCGCACATGCAGCATAAGCTTTTGTGAAAACCATTCCTTCACCTGACAGTTTATCAATGTTTGGTGTTTCATAAAATTTACTGCCCATAAAGCCTACATCTTTCCAGCCCAGGTCGTCTACTAAAAGCAATACAATATTTGGTT
>JBBJOD010000193.1:0-8610 GCA_037721715.1 Chitinophagaceae bacterium
TCGGCGTAGGTTGCTACACCTTCACAAACAAAGTCTTCTTCCCTGAAGTATTCCTGTATACCTGATAAAAGGCTGGGTTCATCTTCTACTATCAACAACTTCATGCTGAAATTTGACACAATCTACATGCAAATTTCTTGAAATAGTTAGCTGGGTTAAGCTTAGGCTCATCTGATCATTTCTATAGATATTAATAACCATTGCGTAACATATCTGCATATTCATTGGGTAATGGGCTGTCTTCAATGGCTTTAGCTGCCTTTTCCACGTTATAGCTGAACCTGATGAAATCCACTAGCAGACTTTCCTTGTTTGTGACACCGCTATCGTCATTGATTGTAAGCATTACATAACAGCCTCTTGGATCACCGTCCTTAGGCTTTCCGACGGACCCAATATTAATCGCGTGGCGGAAGTGTTTTAGGTCGCCAGTTTCTGTAGCAAGAATCCTGTGGTATGGCTTATGGGTATGTCCAAAACACATAATATCCGCATCAGCCTGTTCCATGATCCGAAGCAGGCTTTTTTCGTCCCTGTCCTCAAAAAGATATTCATTGATTTTCCTCGGGCTTCCATGTACAAGGAGAAGGTTAAGGTTCGTTTCATTAAGTTGGTATTCAATCTTTATATGAGCAGGCAGTGTTCTCAGATACGATCTTTCTTCCTCATTCATGATAGAATTAGTAAACGATATTGAGATTTTTCCCGCATCTTTTTCATTTTCAGTCTTATAAGCGCATCCGCAATCATTACTCATTCTGCCAATACCGAAATCGTAATTGCCGGCAATGGTGGGTATCTTTCTGCGTTTGATTTCATTGGTAACCTGGTTAGGCCAGCTGTTATACCCTACAAGATCTCCCAGGCAATAAATGGCATCTGGATTTTTGTGATCTACGTCTTCAAAAAAAGCCTCCAGGGCCGGAAGGTTCGCGTGAATATCACTAAATAGGGCAATTCTCATATTTTCATTGCTTTATTAATAATTTAGGGTGTTATTAGTAGGGCGGTTGAAAGCAGGATAAATGAACAGAACCGCAGGTGCCGGAGCAATGCCAGGTTAGCCGCTTCGTTGGTAGAGACACCCCTGTTTTTTAGCAGCTCATCCATGATATCGGAACATTGATGCCTGCGGTTTTTGCACTTTATCAAATACAATCAATGCCTATTGGCTTAATTGCAGCAATCCGGACCGCAGCAAGCCGGCTTTTGGTCTAATGATTTTTCTGCATAAACAGTTATGCTTCTAATGCCAGTTCCTGATTGCCTGAACGCTGCCAGCTGTTCGGGGGATAGGTAGTTAACTAAAATATCATCAGGTATAATGATCGCTTTGTCTTTTTGAACTGTTATATTAGAAAAGCCGGTTCCTTCAATAAGTTCCATATACACTTGCTTTTGTATGGCTCCAGCTACACAACCTGCATACATTTCGGCCGCTTCTTTTAGCTGATTAGGTAATTCTCCTTCCAGGACGATGTCTGAGATAGAAAAGTGTCCGCCGGGTTTTAATACTCTGAAAATTTCTTTTATTACCTCCTGTTTGTTTGGCACCAGATTGAGGACGCAATTGCTAACGATCACATCTGCCGTGTTTGTACTCACCGGCATTTTTTCAATATCTCCCTGCCGGAACTCTACGTTGTGGTAGCCTCTAACTTCCGCATTTTGCCGCGCTTTTTCAATCATAGCCGGTGTAAAGTCAATGCCAATTACTTTCCCGGTATCTCCTGCTTCATGTCTGGCGATGAATGCATCATTACCTGCACCACTGCCGAGGTCAATCACCACATCGCCTTTTTTAATTTTGGCGAACTGCGTGGGTAGTCCGCAGCCCAGGCCTAAGTCAGCATCCGGGTTATAACCTTCAACGGTGTTGTAATCGTCTGCCATGATGTTATATACTTCAGTACTGCAACCTCCGGCTCCACAGCAGGAAGATGCATTTGTTTCCCTGTCTTGTAAAGCAATTTCTGAATACTTTTGCCTTACCAATTCCTTTACCTGATCTTGTGTTTTCATTGTAATTGTATGTTAAATTATCGAAATATTACGATTAATATATACAAAAAAACTAGCAACAATCATTACCAGCTTTGTAAGAATCGAATAGGCCATTGATCCATGCCTGGGCAGCCTTCCATTCTTTTTCATCTATACAATAACAGACTTTTGCCCCTTCAATTTCCCCTTTAATTAATCCGGCTTGTTTTAATTCTTTTAAATGCTGTGAAACGGTACTTTGCGAAAGAGGCAGTTCATCTACTATATCGCCACAAACGCAGGTTTGTCTGCCAGCCAGCAATTTTAAGATAGCCACCCTTGCGGGGTGGGCCAGTGCCTTGGCATATTTTGCCACCCTGTTTTCCTTTGCACTAAACTCGTATGATTTCGTTGCTCCCATAAGGATGTATCGCAATATTACGATAAGTTGTTGAATTCTCAGATATTTTTTTCTACCAGTCAGTAATACTGCTGGAACTGGCTTGTGCCTGCCTTGCGCAGAAGGAATGTAACCGCAGGAGGACGCAAAGGAAGAAACGCGAAGACCGCTGAGAATGAACTCGGATCACTGGCGCAAGTGTTCCAACGGGTTACCAAGTGCACAATGCCATACAAGCTGCCAGTTGGACAACTTGTGCCTTCGTATGTACAAAATCAAAAGCCTCTCAACCTTGCGGGCTGACAGGCTTTCTTCCATAAGATTGTCTATGACTGTGTTCTATAAATAAATCCTGCTAGTATGATCTCGGTGAGGCCATCGTGTTTAATTACATTCATCTTAGTCGGGTAGTATCCACTCTTTTGAAATTTTGCCGGCTGAGGTATGCTTCTTTCAAAATTGCTGGTCTTTTTTAAAAAATCCAAAGTGATCATCGGCTCAAGAAAGGTTACCTTCCCATCAAAGGAACCGTAAATGATGGTCTCAGTAAAGGGCTGGCCTTTTATTTCAGGCGATGTTACGTCAATCCAGTGTGCACCCATTTGTGGCACCCCTCCGCCCGGATTTATATAAGTAGAAGGAAAGTATGCAGGAGCCGGCCAATTTTTGAACCTGGCGCTATCTAATTCGTATGGTGGAATAGCAGCAACAGCGGCGGGACTCATCATATAAAAGTGAATATCAAAATGGGGCTTGCCGTAAATAGGTTCTGGTTCATGTCCTAGCGGATTCCAGCCAAGGCCAACATGGTCGATGTTCGTACCACCTGCCTTTGGATGTAATTTCAAAATCCAGTTGTTTCCTGAGCTATTATCATGTCCCGAATTATGAACACCACCAAGAGGAACGCTGTTCATGGCAGCATCATTGATTGTGACAGCTAATTTTTCAGGATGCCCGGCGTTGTCCAGTTTAATCCATGTCCAGGCTTTGCCTTTGTGAACCTGTACTTCGGGGCCTTTAAATGTTCCACCTTTGTGATCGTCTTCTTTTTTACAAGAAGTAACGAGAATGGCAGCAGTGCAAATAATCATTCCAATTTTTTTCATGACTGTTGTTTTTAGTGACTTAAATATAATGTTAAATTGTTAAAAAATCAAGCATAAACCAATGTCATTTAGAATGAAAAAACGGTATCAAATATCGGATGAATTGACGTTTGTATTATTTGAAACTGAAATGATCATGAGATTCAGCTCAAAGCGCCAAAAATGCATTTGTTGAAAGTGACTGCAGCGCTTTGGCTGAAAGGATAAAGCGTACGAATGTGTCTGTGATTACTCTATTTGATGGGCAAACAAAACACTGGCATCAATATTTTTGGTTAAAAAACCCGCTCCATGGTACTTTGCATAAAACGTTCTTACCCGCTTCGTTGAAATGTCTTTACATTGAAGCACTGAGAATCATGGAGTAGTCCATTTGTTCTTCACAGGAATGTTGTCTTATACGGGCAACAATTTTTACCTTTACAAATGCACCTCTACATAAAAAATATGGTATGCCATCGCTGCATACTGGTGGTAAAACAGGAATTGGAAAAATTGAATATTCCACTCTGTAACATTACGCTCGGTGAAGTGGAAACGGAACATGCGTTGGCGCCTGGAAAAATTGAACAGCTTTCGAACAACCTGTCCATCCTCGGCTTTGAGCTCCTGGATAATGCCAAGCAGCAATTGATAGAAAAAATAAAGAACATTGTAATCAATCAAATTCATTACAGCGAGGAAGAGAGGCACCTTAATTTTTCAGTAATACTCTCCAGGTCACTTCATAAAGACTATTCTTATCTAAGCAATTTGTTTTCAGAAGTGGAAGGTATTACCATAGAAAAGTATGTGATCAACCAAAAAATTGAAAAAGTAAAAGAGCTGATTATTTACGATCAATTGAGCCTGAGTGAGATAGCCTATAAACAGGGTTACAGTAGTGTAGCACACCTTTCAAACCAGTTCAAGAAAGTAACCGGACTTACGCCAAGTCATTTCAAAAAGGTAGGACAAAACAAACGGAAACCGCTGGATCAAATATAGACGTTCTCAAAATCCTGCAAATCTTACCCTTAATTGTGTAACTGGCCAGAACGGGTATGCCAGTAGCTTTGCTCTATTAAATTATTATTATGGCAAAGCAGCGCAATACTCCCGTCTATATTCCTTTAGAAGGAGTAGACAATGAACATGGAGCCCTGATCGTAAACAAAGGCCTCGACAAAGTTCCAGGTATCATTTCTCACAAAATTGAATTGAACAACAACAGGGCAGTCATTAACACGAATGGTGACCTGGAAGTAGTTCCGAAAGCAGTGAAAGCCATCAGGTATTTAGGCTACGAGGTAGATACCGTTAAAAAGAATTTTTCGGTTTTGAATATGACTTGTGCGTCGTGTGCGAGTAGTTCGCAAAGCACTCTTGAAAATGAAATGGGGGTAATTAGCGTGGCAGTAAACTATGCCAATGCAACCGCACAGGTCGAGTTTATACCCAGTCTTACAAATCCGCAAAAATTAAAGGCAGCCTTACAAAACATTGGATACGACCTGATAGTTGTCGAGAGTGAAAACGCCAGAGATGAATTGGAAGAACTACATAGATTAAATTTTAGAAAGCTAAGAACAAAGAGCATTGGTTCAGTGGCACTTGCCATCCCTACGGTTATCATCGGGATGTTTTTCATGAATATTCCCTTTGCTAATTACATGATGTGGACATTGTCTACGCCAGTAGTGTTATTATTCGGTCAGCAGTTTTTTATTGGAGCATGGAAACAGTTAAAGCACCGTTCTGCCAACATGGATACACTGGTGGCACTCAGCACGGGCGTGGCGTATATTTTTAGTGCTTTTAATACGGTGTTTCCGGGGTACTGGCATAGCAAGGGACTACATCCACACGTTTATTTTGAAACTGCGGCAGTAGTAATAGCATTTATACTGTTAGGAAAAATGTTGGAAGAGAAGGCAAAAGGAAACACCTCGTCTGCCATTAAGAAATTGATGGGTTTACAACCCAAAACGGTAACCATCATTCATGACAATGATCATCAGGTAGAAATACCCCTTGCGGATGTTAAGGCAGGAGATAGAATATTGGTGAAGCCAGGCGAAAGAGTTGCCGTTGATGGCAAGGTAAGTACAGGAAATTCCTTCGTTGATGAAAGCATGATTAATGGAGAACCGATACCAGTGGAAAAATCACCCGGAGAAAAAGTTTTTGCAGGTACAATCAATCAAAAAGGGAGTTTCCAGTTTCTGGCAAGTAAAGTTGGCGGCGATACGCTGTTAGCCCATATTATTAAGATGGTGCAGGAAGCGCAGGGCAGTAGGGCACCCGTTCAAAAATTGGTAGATAAGGTTGCCGTGGTTTTTGTTCCGGTAGTCATCATTATTGCTCTACTGAGCCTGGCAGCCTGGTCAATATTAGGTGGTGAAAACGGTTTTACGCAGGGTATGCTGGCACTGGTAACTGTATTGGTGATTGCCTGTCCTTGCGCGTTGGGATTGGCCACCCCTACTGCTATTATGGCCGGCGTGGGTAAAGGAGCTGAGTATGGCATCCTGATCAAAGATGCGGAGAGCCTTGAGCTGGCAAAGAAAATAAATGCAATCGTTCTTGACAAAACAGGCACCATAACAGAAGGCAAGCCGGTTGTTACAGACATCATCTGGTTAAGCAACGATGCCAACAAACGGCAAATCCTGGCATCAATTGAAAACCAATCTGAACACCCTTTGGCCGAAGCCGTTGTAAAACATTTTGAGCAAGTCGAGTATACAAAGGTGTATCACTTTGAAAGCATTACAGGTTTTGGTGCCCGGGCCCAGGTAGCTGGCAAAACATATTATGTTGGCAATAAAATGCTGTTAGAGAAAAATAAGGTTTTCATTTCCGCTACATTGGCCAACTCAGCTGTCAAGTGGCTCGGCGAGGCAAAAACAGTTGTTTACTTTTCAGATGAAAGCGAGGCATTGGCCGTTATTGCCATTTCCGATACCATCAAAGAAACTTCTATAGACGCGGTAAAGCAATTGAGGCACCTGGGCATAGAAGTATTTATGATAACTGGTGATAATCAGTCAACAGCCCGGGTAATTGCAGCACAGGCTGGCATCTCACATTTCCAGGCGGAAGTAAAACCTGCACAAAAGGCAGACTTTGTTAAAATGCTGCAGCAGCAGGGCAAAGTTGTGGCAATGGTAGGAGATGGCATCAATGATAGCAATGCCCTGGCACAGGCAGACGTAAGTATAGCGATGGGCAGGGGAAGCGATATAGCAATGGATGTTGCGAAAATGACTATTATCTCGTCCGATCTAACCAGGATTCCGCAAGCCATCAAACTTTCTAAGTATACTGTAGCCGCCATCCGCCAAAATCTTTTCTGGGCTTTCATCTACAATATCATCGGTATTCCCATTGCCGCCGGTATCTTATACCCGGTTAATGGCTTCCTGTTAGATCCAATGATTGCAGGCGCCGCAATGGCCTTAAGCTCCGCGTCGGTGGTTTCAAACAGCTTACGACTGAGGTCAAAAAGGTTGTAACCAAAATTATGCAAATCAAACGGGTAATTGTGTAATAGCCAGGCCATCACATCTAACTATTTTTACACCTTAAAAGAAATACATGAAAACAATCGAATTAAAAACAAATATCATGTGCGGCTCTTGCGTAGCAAAAGTTACGCCTACCCTAAACAAAGTTATCGGGCAGGATAACTGGAAAGTAGACACCTCACATGCATCAAAAATCCTTACCGTTACCGCGAGCAGTATGAGCGAAAGCGAAGTGATCGAGACGGTGGAAAAAGCAGGTTATAAATCTGAAAAGATCACTTAAGATAATGTTATAAAAGCCGGACAAGACATTGTCCGGCTTATATAACAACAATTAAGGCGTAAGTTTGTCATTGGATATCAAACAATAATGAGAACACTTTAATACATTTAAATTGATTTCTACCCGGAACAGGCAGTCTTGTAACAATACCTAATTATTTACGCGTTGAACGAACAATTTTTTATAAAGTTTAAAGCCGCTTTTTTACTATTGGTATTTGCTCTGAATACCGTAGTGGGTTTTGCATGCCAGATGGGAGCCGATCTAATTATTAACTCCACGCCTCATCCAGGCAAAGTACGTAACAAAGAGGTTGTTCATATTCACAAACACGGCAAACTACACAAACACAAAGAAACATCCCGTAACGATGTACAGGCTCATCATCATATGCCGCGCAACCAAACAGCACCGAAAAATAACACAGAGAATTGCTGCAATAATGCGGTGATGAATTTTGACCAGCCTGATAAATCTACCGTTCTATCGTTTACTTTAAGTTCTCCAGTTTATTTCACTACATTGATAACTTCGTTTCTCGTACAAGATATAACCTTCTTCAACGTACCTTCCCCGAGTCGCCGTTTTGCCCAAAGTCACCATCCCCCTATACCCGACATACGGGTAGCTATTCGATCTTTCCAAATATGATTGTGATATTATTGTTGTTGCTGCATGTGCGCATGCCTGGTATTTATCTATATAATATTAATCACTTCATACATGAAAAAGATCTTATTGCTTGTTGCCTTATCTGCAACATTGTTCACGCTAAACAGTTTTTCACAAGACAGTACAAAACAGTCGTACCTGCCACAATTACTTTCTCTTTATTACGGTATCAAAGATGCTTTGGTAGCGAGTAATGCTGCAACGGCCGCATTAAAAGCAGGTTCTTTTGTGAAGGCTGTACAAGAAATAGATGCTACTTCAATTCCTGGAACCAGTATCAGCATCCTATTGAAAGATGCCGGGAAAATTGCTGCAACCAAAAACCTGGAAAAACAACGCGAGATTTTCGCGGGATTCTCTTCCAACATGGTTGCCTTAGCGAAGACTGGAAAATTAGGTGACAAGCCGGTCTACGAGGCCTATTGCCCGATGAAAAAGTCAAGCTGGCTTAGTAGTGAAAAGGCCATAAAAAACCCTTATTACGGCAGTAGTATGCTTACCTGTGGGGAAGTTACCTCAACAATACAGTAGCTGAAATCTATCCGGATTTTCAAAAGTAAAAATCAGTAAATGAAAACTTTAATTCTTGGCATGTCCATAGCTGCTGTAACATTTATAGCATGCAGCGATAATAATTTGAAAGAAAGCACTGGA
>JBBJOD010000194.1:0-8595 GCA_037721715.1 Chitinophagaceae bacterium
GGGAACCCGTTGGAACACTTGCGCCAGTATTAAGTCATTCTCGGCGTCTTTTGCGTTTACTCCTTGGCGTTCTTTGCGTTTAATTTCTCTCTGCAGCAGGGAAGCTATAATGAACTGGCTGGCGAAACGCTTTTACACGTAGGTAGAAATGACCAATAGAATACTCAGGTGCGCTTCCATCCATGCCATGCCAGAAGATCATTAAAGAACAGGGCTCTCCATCGTTGTGTTCCGATATGTGCTGACTAGGTTACTCCGAATATTTTCGGGTGATTGTTTAAACAGGCGTTTGAGATGGAGTGGCCTGCATTTTTTTAGGCGCACTTTTGACAGGCATCAGCCTGTCTATTACTTTTTCAAAGAGCGGGATAAAAGGCAAAAATAATATCACACCCGCCGCGTTGAAAATCATATGCGAATTAGCGATCTTTTGTTCAAGAGACGCTTTTGCAGAGATGTATTCAATAAATTCAACAAACCAGGGGAACAAAAGTAAACCGATGCCAATGGAAATGATATTAAAGGTAAGGTGGAATACGCCTGTTTTTACCGCCTGCTTGTCGGCGCGAATTGTAGCAAACAAAGTGTCAGAACAGGTTCCTAATTCAGCGCCTAGCATAACTGCTATACCGGCAGGCAATGTAAGCAGTGCTTTTTTCGCCAGGGTAATTACCATCCCAACTGTAGCAGAAGAGGATTGCACAATTATTGTTACCAATGCTCCGATGCCAGCGCCCCTGTACGGACTTTCGAGTTTTGCCATCCAGTCAATGAACTGTGGATGTCCATGCAAGGGTTCTACAGCTCTTTCCATGGTATACAACCCAAAAAATAAAATGCCAAAATAGAGCAACACTTTCGCCGGTTTAGCAACTTTTTGATTTTTTACAAAGAGAGTCAGTATAAGCCCCAGAATAATAGGAATGGGTGAATACTGCCCGATGTTCAGCGCTATCAGCTGACTGGAGAAGGTAGTGCCGATGTTAGCTCCAAGAACAATTCCCAGTGATTGACGGAAAGTAAGCGCCTGCGCGTTTACGAGAACAATAGTAATAATTATTACTGCAGAGGAGGAGTCAAGGATAGCCGTGAGCACAATTCCGGTAATGATGGCAGTAAGCAGGTTTTTGGTACAATAGCCCATCCACTTTTTTGCTTTGTCACCAAGGATATCTTTCAGTGATTCAGAAAGATTGTTAATGGCGAAAAGAAATAATCCCAAACCACCTAATACGCTTAAAATGATTTCCATCCATCATATTACATCTTTAATGTTACCTCAATGTTAAGTCTATAGATTAGCTGTGCTGAATTCAAAAGATAGCAAGTATAGTGGATTGTAAAAATCCTAAAACCACTATTGCATACGTAGCCTTTCACGCGGCGTATAGCAGTATAAAAATCTAAACAACATTATATGCCAAGTGACGAGTATTTTAGTGTAATGTAGCGGCAACTTTGTTTTACAATTGAAATGAACATTCCGAAAACAACCGGTTAACAGTTACAAGACAGGCGCTTTGATAGAAACCATAGTCTGTTCTTTCAACGAAGCATTACTGATTTCTACGAAATTAAGGCAGCCTGTACATGATGAAACAGCTCAAAGCGCGTGATCTGCTGTTATTCAAGGTTACTGCGGCGCTTTGGCTGAAATTACAAGTTGAGTGGTTTAAGGTATACTATAGCCGCTTTTGCCGAAAAAACAACGGAGTGATTTAAGATATAATTTAGACGCTTTTGCCAAATAATATCGGAGACGATCACTGTAATGCGTACACGCTTTAATTAAAAAACAGGAATTTGGGAATCATAGTTTTGTCATTATAACGAAGCGCTGCTGGTTTCTTGCAATAGAACGCTTTCACCAGCTTAGTTAAAATCTCCCGGAACTGAGGCAGCCTGGAAAAAAGTAAGATTACCCTTTAAAATTGTATTATAATGCAAGATGATATGAAAGGTTACAAACATTAAACTACCGGCTGGTCGGCAAGACACTCCGGTTGATAGGCAGGCTTTCTAAACTTTCATCATCCTTATGAGCAGCGCAGATATATTAATAGTATCCGGATTTTGATTTACATTCTTTTTGCAGACATTTTTCCCAATAAGTGCCGATCTAAATTACCGGTTGATACAAATAAATTAACAGGGCTTGCCTATTTACTGCTTTAGCTAAACCATCGTCATCACCTGGCCAAAAGAAGCCTGAGCAAATTAACCTCCTCCAACCTTAGCCTGTTCGGGCGTTTCATTGTACCCGGTAACAGGTGGTTGATGGGTTTCACTGTCCTCATCAGACGGTGCAGACTCCTCATTTCCGAGGTACTGCTTTAATTGATCAAGCCCCTGCTCCCAGCCGTGTTGATGTGGGTGGATGCTTTCCTCGCTCTCAAATCCATCCTGCCTGATCGACAAGGAAGAATTGTTTTCATCGCCTTTGAAGTTAACTGTCAGTTTGTAAGAAGCATCGTTGACGGGTTCTGCTTTTATATGCCAGTTCCAGGTATAAACAAGCAATTCCTGGTTAGTCACCTGCTCATAATTACCATCTATCAGCAAACTATCATCATTGAAGCGATAACTCACTGAACCTCCTTCTACCAGGTCGTTCACCACTTCTACCAGCTGCTTTCCCAAAGGTTTCCACCACTGTTTTAGTTGTTCCGGTTCCGTCCAGGCACTGTATAATTTCTCTTTTGAACAGTTAAAGTCGTTCGATAAATCAAGCGTAGCCATCTCTTCAATTTTAGGTAAATAATAAAGCAAGTCATTCAAATATTATGCGCTCCTTAAAATGATGTCTTGTGAATACTTGCCTGGATATTAAGGTAAAATATTACACAAGATGTCACCTAAGGCGGCGAATTGAGCTAATGTGTAGAAAATAAAGGACTACCCACTCTACAAAGCATCTTGCATCCATTTTCCATCAACCAGTCGCGATATATTTAAAGGGTTGGCATTTTTTAACGCATCTGGCAATAATTCATCAGGAAAATCCTGGTAGGCTACCGGCCTTACAAAGCGTAAAATAGCCGCTGTTCCAACCGAAGTGAACTTTGAGTCAGTGGTTGAAGGAAACGGGCCTCCATGGTGCATGGAATGACACACTTCAACGCCTGTGGGGTAACCTCCGTAGATCAATCGCCCTGCTTTTTCAGCCATTGTAGCAACGAGTGTTTTTACCAATACCTCATCGCCCGTTTCCGCCTGAACCGAAGCAGTGAGCTGCCCTTCGAGCGATTGTAAAACCTTTTTCAACTCGTTATCATCTTTACAAACGATTACCAGGGTGGCCGGGCCGAAGACCTCTTCACCAAAAGCTTTGTCTGAGAGAAAGTCACTGGCACCGAGCATATGAGCTACCGGGCCTGCTTCATACTTTTCTGCAGAAGCTTCCTGGGTGGCAGCGCCTAACAGTGAAATTTCACTTTTAGCCTGTAATGATTTTATCCCTTCGTTATAGGCTTTGCAAATATTCTTGTTTAGCATCGTGGCCGGGGCGGCCAATTTCACCTGTTCTGCAAACGCTTGCAGAAAAAGTTGCGCCGCCTCGCTTTCAACTAGCAGTACCAGGCCGGGATTGGTACAAAACTGGCCGGCCCCTAATACAACAGAAGCCGTAAGGTCTTTGGCTATCTTTTCCTTTTGATTCAGCAGCGCGTTTTCCATTAATATTACGGGATTGACACTACTCATTTCTGCATATACCGGAATAGGATCAGGACGCGATACTGCGGCCTGGAAAAGCCGCATGCCCACTTGCCTGGATCCCGTAAAGCCAACGGCTTTTATTGCCGGATGCTGCACCAAAGTAATTACATCATCGTGAGAAAGGTAAACACTCGAGAAGACACCATCAGGCATGCCGGTTCTTTTGGCGGCCTTTACAATAGCAGCAGACACCAGTTCATTAGTACCCGGGTGAGATGAATGCGCTTTTACGATGACAGGGCAACCGGCTGCCAAAGCGGAAGCGGTGTCGCCTCCTGCTGTAGAAAATGCAAGTGGAAAATTACTGGCTCCAAACACCGCAATGGGCCCGATCGGTATCAGCATCCTCCTGATATCCGACTTAGGCAGCGGCTTCCTCTCTGGCTGCGCCTTGTCTATACGCGCGTCTACCCACCATCCCTCTTTTAATAGGTTGGCAAAGAGTTGTAACTGTCCGCAGGTACGTGCCCGTTCGCCGGTTATCCTGCCTGCAGGCAGGCCTGACTCGGCTGAACAGCGTTCAATTAAAGCATCACCCAGTTGCATAATTTCATCTGCGATGGCTTCAAGGAATGCCGCTCGTTCGGAATAGGAAGTGGCAGCAAACGGCGCGAAGGCTTTCCTGCTTAATGAAAGTACATACTCCAGCTCCGTTTGAATGGCTATATGAAAATTATCGGGCAAAAAACTGTTTTGCGCAGGCGCAAAAGCCTGGAAAGTTTTATCACCTTTTGCACTGGTTGTAAACCCAGTAAAATTTTGTCCTGTTAAAAGCATCATATTATAATTTTAGTTCTCATTCTAAGGCCGTTTTATTTTCCCCGGCTAACACATATTCATGTAGTTCCTCGTTTTTAGTGTAAGGCCCCATTCCAAAAAGCATGATCAAAACACCGATGATTGCAGACACCCCAAATGTTATAAATAGGATGTCGTAGGCAGTTGTGTAATTATGACTTGCTGAAACAGATTTGAGCGTAACACCCGACAATGACTGAAAGATCGCACCCCCAATACCGTTACCTATACATGCAAGCCCCCATACAGAAGCCGCCGCGCTTTTCGGAACCACATCTGCAGGTAAAGCTAAAGCATTGGCAGTATAAGAGGTGTAACCAAATCCTGCAATCCCAAAAATAATCAGGGCAGACATGGGCGTCGTGATAATAAACGGTCCCGCCAGTAAGGATACGCCCATAATTCCACCTGAAATTCCGATAGCTATTTTCCTCGCTTTTGGTATGGGCACCCCCTTTTTGATGATGAATTGTGTAAAGTAACCGCCTACGATGTTGCCAACATCGGCAATAACAAAGGGTAGTATCGCAAAAAGGCCGATCTTTTTCAAATCCCAATGATGAACGTCTACAAGGTACCTTCCTAACCAGAAAGTTACAAAGTACCATACCGGTTCCAGGAATACTTTTGCAAGCATGAACATAGAAACAAAGCGGGTCTTCAGGAGTTTCAGGGGAGGTATGATCCTGGCTTTTGCTTCGTTTACCGAACGCTCCGGGGTATAGTACAAAAACCAGAAAACGGCCAACCACAAATAACCGACAACGCCTAAAATAATAAATGTAGACTGCCACCCGTACATTCCGCCCATAAATGCAACCAGTGGTGGAACAATGATGGCGCCAAGTGCCGATCCGCTATTGAAGATGCCGGAAGCAGTAGATCGTTCATGTGGAGGGAACCATTCACCGGTTAACTTGAGCGCGGCAGGCCAGTTACCCGCTTCGCCAATGCCAAGGAAGAAACGGCATATGCCGAATTGAAGCGGTGTGATAGCGAACGCGTGCACCAGCCCGGCCGTGGTCCAGAAGGCCATGCATAAAGAGTAACCTACACGGGTTCCCAGCCTGTCGATCACAAAACCTGAAAATGCATTCGAAAGCATGTAAGCAATAAAGAAAGCCGTGGCAATATATCCAAAAGCATCATCAGGGATCAATTTCCTGAGCTCACCGTCAGCGCTCAAATAATTAAAAGACAACCGATGTACATAATTCAATACAGTAGCCATAAAAGCCATGCTGACCATTACCCATCGCATTTTTAAGGGTTTGTCGGCAAGCACTAGATCAGGAACTTTTTCCATGACGGGATGGTTGATACTATAATTAAGTGGTACTTATTGCAATTGATCCATTCAGCGTCTATAGCAGCGTGTTAATTGTTACCAGCTTTTCTTCATGACTGGTGATCCGCACCCTGTTTTGGAGTGGCCTGCCCATGCCTTCCCATTGTATCTCCATCATGTCTGCATCCATCAATGCAATCTTGCTTCCAAAACTGAAAGAATCGGCCCCAAAGAAATGTACATGAGCCTGCAAAGGGATGCGGTGACAGGGATATTTGAAATGATGGTATTCCAGGTTGTCAAGGCTGTGTGCCATATGCTTCTCACCCGTCTGGATATTGGAAGACCAGAGCAGTTCCTGGTTCCTGGTAATCTTTACCATACCCTTAAGTTCTGAAAATATTTCATCTATGACCAGCTCAGGACCGATGGAACAATTTCTTAATTTAGAGGGTGCCAGGTAGAGGTAATTTTTCTTTTCCATGATGTGATCCGAAAATTCATTCGCGGTGGTAAATCCAATTCTCCACGGCTCGCCCTGCTGATCTAACAGATATGCGCCAGCGATTTCGGGCTCCTCACCTCCGTCATTTGCAAAGGGCGGAATTTCCACGGGTTCGCCGTGTGCCCTGAGCATTGATCCATTGCCCTTATGAAACCATTCGGGCTGAACACCGATATTGCCTTTTTCAGGGCAACCACCTTCGAGGCCCCACTGGTACATCTGCATGCTGTCTGTTGGTTTGTCTGTAGAAGACATGTGCATCACCTGGCGGTTCAGTGCGCTGTTCTTGTGTGTAAGGCCTGTACCCGATACAACGCACTTCATTACATCCTGGGGATGATCAAATGATGGCAGGATTTTCCATTCGCTTTGGCCATTATAAACAGACGAGTAATCTACCAGATCCCCGGATACTTTTAAATGAATGACCTCCCTCAGTTTTTTATTGGTATTAATTGCTTCAAGTGCCAGGTGATATATTGAAGGCACGCTATCGAGGAGCAGTAATGATGGTTCCTGCACCAGGGCAACGCGCCTTTTATAATCCGGATGATAAAGCTGTACCAGTCTCGTAGATGCTGTTGCCATAATTAATAATATTTAATTATTACTGTCCGACTAAATTACCTGGAATATTGAAGGTCAACGTTTTACCCACCCCTACCCCTCCCAGGAGGGGATGAGCGAAGACTAGCCTCCAGTAAGGATTTGGAAAGAATTTATTAATTTATTCCGGACAACCATGATATTTAATGAAAGTTTATACTGTCACCCAGCCGCCATCAATGGAAAAACAACCGCCAGTTGCGTAGCTGGAAGCGCGGCTTGCCAGGTAGAGCGCAATGCCACCTATCTCGTACAATTCTCCCCAGCGCCCCATCGGTATTTTAGCGATGAATGCATTGTACTTTTCCGGGTCATTGACGAGGGGCAGGTTCAGGTCGGTTGCAAAGGGGCCGGGAAGGATGGCATTCACGTTAATGTTATTTTTGGCAAGCTCCATTGCCAGGGAACGTGTCAGCTGCAAAATGGCCCCCTTACTGGTGGCATAAGCAGTTCGCTCAGGTATAGCCGTTAAAGAAAGCATTGACCCGACGTTGATGATCCTGCCATACCCGTGTCGTTTCATGAAAGGAACAACTTCCCGGCAGGCCAGCCACGACCCGGTGACATTTACCTGCTGAACCTTATTGAAGTCATCTAAAGAAAGGTCTTCAATACGTCCGCGGATATTAATGCCTGCCGAATTGATCAAGATATCGATTTTTCCAAAGCGTGCCGCCGTTAACCTCACCGCTTCCTTTACACTTTCTTCGTCAGTGACATTACACGATACGCTCATGCATTTTACATTATACAGATTGCTGATTTCGTTTTCAGCTTCCTCGTTCTCACGGACAGACCTGGACGCTATCGAGATATGCGCGCCGGCTTCCGCCAGTGCTTTTGCCATAGCCAGGCCAAGCCCCCGGTTGCCGCCCGTTATGAAAGCTACCTGTCCATCCAGTTTAAATAAGTCAAGGATGCTCTTTTCCACGCTCATCTTTTATACGTTTATTCTATGATGTTAAAGTTTTCCAGGTTTTCCGTTTTAAGTGTCAGGCCAACTCCAGGCTTATGATCATCAAGCTGTAGATGGCCGTTTTCAGCGATGGCCTCACCATCGAAAATATACCAGAACATTTCGTTGCCTACTTCAATTTCTGTCTGAGGAAAATATTCGGCCATAGGCGAAGCAAAGCTGCTCATAACCACATGCAGGTTATGCATCTGGCCGCCATGCGGTATAACTTCAACGCCGTGCATCAATGCCAGGGTGCAGATCTTCTGGGCCTCTGTAAAACCACCGAAGCGGTTGGTATCGAATTGAAATATATCCAGGGCATCCGCCTCGAGCAGATCTTTGAATCCATACCGCGCATACTCATGTTCCCCTCCAGACAGCGGTATCTCGGTGTACTGTTTTAATTTGGCAAAAAGGTGTATCTCGTCAGGCAACAGCAGTTCTTCGGCCCATCGCAAATTATACGGCTCCAGGGCCTTAAGAAATTGCCGGGCGTATGAAAAGTTAAAACCCATATAAGCTTCCAGCATGATGTCTACATCGTCTCCAACGGTTTCGCGAACTATCTTTACCATTTCCACATTTTTTCTCATTCCCGCCACGCCTTCCGTTAACGGGTAGCCGCAGCGAAGTTTCATGCCGGTAAATCCTTCGCTCTTGTAGTGCGCAGCTTCGGCCTGTAGACTGGCAAGGTCACGTGTATACAGGCGACTGTAATAAGTA
>JBBJOD010000195.1:0-8554 GCA_037721715.1 Chitinophagaceae bacterium
AGTTCCCCTTCACACGAAATGCTGGCAATGATTGGCCCTGAGGGTGATTTCACTGAAAGTGAGATCGAACGGGCTCTTCAAAATGATTTTATACCCGTTTCATTAGGTAAAACAAGGCTGCGAACTGAAACTGCTGGAATTGTTGCCGTCACTTTATTAAATAGCAGCTCCCAGTAACAGGTAGGTACAAACGCTATTTTGCACTGTCTGAATAAGGTTCCTCTTTACGTTGCCTGATCAGTGGTTCTCTCAACTCTACTGCCGGAGTTTGTTTTTTCTTCATCCATAAATTTAGCATTTCGACACCGAAAGAAAACGCCATAGAAAAGTATACATAATTTTTCAGGTGAAGGTCATGAGCTCTTTCTGCGTCCCACCCTTCTACGATCAATACTACCCCGATCATTACTAAAAAAGATAAGGCAAGCATTTTAAGGGTAGGATGTTTGTGAATGAAATTGCTGATTTTTTCTGAAAACAAGAACATAACGATCATGGCAATAATAACCGCTATGATCATTACCTCTATTCTTCTGGCCATACCTACCGCCGTTATTATACTGTCAAATGAGAACACCATGTCAATTAAAATGATCTGGCCTATAACCGATCCAAAGCTGGTAGCGGCTTTTTTCTGAAAACCGGAGGTATCCACTTCTTCGCCTTCCAGCTTATCATGTATTTCCTTAACAGTTTTGTAAAGTAGAAAAAACCCTCCTGCCAGCATGATCAGGCTGCGTAAATTGAATCCCTTTCCAAATACCTGGAACAGCTCTTTGTTCCCGTTTTGAACCAACCAACCCAAACCTATCAATAACGCAATACGAACAGCTATTCCCGTAATCATCCAGATTCTTCTTGCTTTGTTTTTTGAAGCCTTATCAAGCCTTCCCATCACAATAGATACAAATATCACATTGTCTATACCTAATACCACTTCCAGCAGGGTAAGCGTTAATAAGCTAATCAAATTTTCAACGGTAAAAAGTGATTCCATCAACGTTTTTTTTGAATGTGCACAAAAGTATGATCGTTTAGCTTAATTTACTAAAATGATCTTTTGCGGTTATTTAGGATGAGATACGAAAGTGATAATCTCCTTTATCAAAGAGGGGCCTTTATAAATGAATCCTGTCCATACCTGCACCAAAGCTGCGCCGGCATTGAACCGGAGAGCTGCATCAGAGGCAGAGAAAATTCCGCCGCTTGCGATGATCGGTATGGCTCCATTTGATTTTTTATGTATATAATCCACCATGGCAGTTGCCATTTGTTGAAGAGGTTTTCCGCTTAAACCACCAGGTCCGATATTATTTATAATGGAAGCCGGGGTATTTAAACCACTCCTGGAAATAGTAGTATTAGCGGCCACCAGCCCATCTAAACGTATTTCCACCGCCAGGTCAATCACATCATCCAGTTGACCCACTGTTAGGTCTGGTGAAATTTTTAGTAATAGAGGTTTCGGATAAGGTTGCAGTGAGTTAATGGTTTGCAGGTGAGAGAGGATCTTTTTAAGCGAATCTTTTTCCTGTAGTTCACGCAGGCCGGGCGTGTTAGGTGAACTTACGTTCACTACAAAATAATCCACGCAATCAAACAACTCCCTGAAGCAGATTTCATAATCTTTCCAAGCATCTTCGTTAGGTGTCAGTTTGTTCTTTCCAATATTTCCGCCTATGATCAATTTGTTTGGGGCAGGAGGATCAGCATGAATATGATTTTGAAAGACCGACCGCTTAATTTTTGTTTCTTTCCACTCCTTTAATCTTCCTGCAACCAGTTTTACACCGTCATTGTTGAAGCCCATTCTATTAACCAGCGCCCTGTCTGCTACCAATCTAAAAAGCCTTGGTTTAACGTTGCCTTGCTGTGGCTGAGGAGTTACGGTTCCAATCTCAATAAATCCAAATCCCAGTGTCTCCAGTTCAGCCAGGTATTTGGCGTTTTTATCAAAACCTGCGCCTAGCCCGACCGGATTACGAAATTTTAGTCCAAAGGCCTGCGTTCCAAAGCCTGGCGACCCAACCTGGAACTGGCGGGAAATTATCTTTTTTATGAAGCGGACACGGCAAGCAAGCCGCAGCAGGTTCATTGAAAAATAGTGCGCAAATTCTGGGGGAAAAAGAAAAAGTATTTTAACCAAACCTGCGTACATATTACAAAGTTAAAAGATATGCCCTTACAGTAGTTAAATAATCCCTCGTAATCAATCATGAACGAGATTTTCATCGTTCAGGTGTAACAGGATATAAGAAGAAATCCTAACTTTGGCAAAGGTTGCATAAACAACTTAATGTTCCACATTCAAAATTTTAAAGTATGCCGGATGCTTATATAGTGGCAGGTCACAGAACAGCGGTAGCAAAAGCCAAACGTGGCGGATTGCGTTTCTTCAGGCCCGACGACCTGGCAGTAGACGTTATTAAAGGATTGATGGCATCACTGCCGGGGCTAGATCCCGCGAGGGTAGATGACCTTATAGTAGGTAATGCAGTTCCTGAGGCGGAGCAGGGTCTCCAGATTGGAAGGATGATTTCGGTAAGGGCTTTGGGAATTGATGTGCCTGGGATGACTGTCAACCGTTATTGTGCAAGTGGATTAGAGACGATTGCGATCGCCACTGCCAAAATACGAAGCGGCCAGGCAGAATGCATTGTTGCCGGAGGAACAGAAAGCATGAGCATGGTACCAACGGCAGGTTGGAAAACAGTTCCCGCCTACAGCGTCGCAACTGACACCCCGGACTATTACCTGGGTATGGGACTAACGGCTGAGGCAGTAGCGAAAGATTATAGTATTTCACGTGACGCGCAAGATGAATTCTCTTACAATTCGCATCAGAAAGCCATAAAAGCCATTAAGAACGGTTATTTCAAAAGCGGCATTTTCCCGGTGACTGTGCAGGAAGTTTACCTGGATGCAAAAGGAAAAAAGCAACAAAGGTCATTTGTAGTAGACACTGATGAAGGTCCAAGAGCTGATACGAGCGTTGATGCATTGGCCAGGTTGAAACCGGTTTTCGCCGCAGGGGGTAGCGTAACAGCAGGCAATTCTTCTCAAACCAGTGATGGAGCTGCTTTTGTGGTTGTTATGAGTGATCGGATGATCAACGAACTGGGTTTGAAGCCGATTGCGCGTTTGGTAAGTTGTGCAAGTGCGGGTGTGCATCCGAGAATAATGGGTATTGGCCCGGTAGCAGCCATTCCGAAAGCGTTGAAACAGGCAGGAATGAACCTTTCACAGATAGACCTGGTAGAATTAAATGAAGCTTTTGCCAGCCAGTCACTTGCAGTAATAAAGGAGGCCGGGCTTGACCCTGAAACAGTAAATATTAACGGAGGTGCTATCGCATTGGGGCATCCATTAGGTTGTACCGGTTGTAAACTCACGGTTCAAATCACGCAAGACCTTAAAAGACTAAATAAAAAATTCGGCCTGGTAACCGCCTGTGTGGGTGGAGGCCAGGGAATAGCAGGCATAATTGAGAACATCAACTAAAAGGCCACCATCCCAGGTACGAAAATAAGCGGGTTTATTTAATAGGGAATTATTTCCCTTTAGGTGTAAACAATTACGTATATTGTCAATATATTCGTAGTTTGCCTAAACCCGCCATAATGTATAGAGAAGAAATATTAGTTGAAACTCCAACAACTAACTCAAACCAACGTGCTGACTTATCTTTTCTAAATCCCTTAACAATACCTGGAATAGCGCCGTACACGGGCAAATGGGGCACACCAGAAGTGGCTCACTTATTAAAGCGTACCATGTTTGGCGCTTCCCCTACAGATATTAATTATTTTAAAAAGAAATCGCTGTCTGAGGCGGTAGATGAATTACTTAATCCCCTTGCCCCCTTACCGCCTCCTCCATTAAAAGATTATGATCCGGCTGGAGCCACAACATTGGATACGGTCATCGCACCGGGAACTACATGGGTGAATGATCCAAACACGGATGGTAACATCACCAGCAAACGCAGGTCGTCCTTAAAAAAGTGGTGGACGGGATTGATGATCAACCAGGATAGAAGTATCCGTGAGAAAATGACACTCTTTTGGCACAATCACTTCGCTACCGAAAGCACAGATGTTGGAGAATCGCAGTTCCTTTATAAACACCATAACCTTTTAAGGACGAGTGCATTGGGCAATTTCAAAGCATTGGTGAAAGCTGTCACCATTGACCCCTGTATGCTTGCTTACCTGAATGGGAATGTTAGTACGGGCACTGCTCCTAACGAAAATTATTCGCGGGAATTACAGGAGCTTTTTACATTGGGCAAGCAAAATTCTCCTAATTATAATGAAGATGACGTAAAGGCGGCAGCCCGGGTGCTTACAGGATGGCGCACCAGTAGCACTACCATTTCCTCTTCTTATGACAATAACCGCCACGATAAAAATAATAAGCAGTTTTCATCTTTTTTTAACAACGCTATCATCACTGGCAGAAACAGTGCTACTGCCGGAGAACAGGAGCTGGATGACCTGCTGACAATGATCTTCAATAAGAAAGCTGAAGTTTCAAAATTTATTGTCAAAAAATTGTATCGCTGGTTCTGTTATTATTCCATTGATGCAGAAGTGCAGGCAAACGTGATCGATCCGCTGAGCGTACTTCTACAAGATAGTAATTGGGAAATCAAGCCGGTATTAGCCGCTTTATTCAAAAGCGAGCATTTTTTCGATGCAGCTAACCGGGGATGTTTCATTAAAAGTCCGCTTGAACTGGTGGTCTCGATGTGCCGCGAGTTTGAGATGGTGTTCCCGGATGCAGCCACTTCCTACAGCGATGCTTATGGAATGTGGGAATATGTACGCGCAAGTGCCAGCACGATGAATCAGAATATTGGTGATCCGCCCAATGTAGCAGGATGGCCTGCTTATTACCAGGAGCCACAGTTCCACGAACTATGGATCAACTCAGATACACTGCCTAAAAGAAATCGTTTTACCGACCTGTTTATTGGTACCGGCTACACCCGCAACGGTAAGGTGATTAAAATTGATCCTGTTGCATTTGCTGCGAAGATGCCGAACCCTGGAAATCCCAACCAGTTGATTGAAGATTCGCTGAACATTTTATACCAGGTCCCTTTATCAGCCGAATCAAAAGCATTCATCAAAAAGCAAATCCTTTTAACCGGACAGGAAAATGACCAATACTGGGCCGATGCGTGGATATCGTACCTTGCCAATCCTTCGATTACCGGCATGCCCTACATGACTGTTTTGACACGCTTGCGGAGCCTGTATAAATATTTTATGAGCCTGGCTGAATACCAGTTATCGTGATGGGTGTGCTTTCTTGAGCACCATTTCTTATCCTATATTTCCCGCTAAAACCAGCTTGCATCCCCAGTTAAATAAAAATAGGTATTGCTTTAATTTTTTAAATTTTATTGATGAAAAGGAAAGACTTCTTAAGAACTGCGTTGCCTTCTGCCGCAGTATTGCCCGCCCTGATAGGAGGCTTTTCAGTGAAGGCATATGCCGCTTCTTCCCCTTTATTACAGGCACTCATGGGAACCGCCATGGATACCGATCATGTATTAGTACTTGTTCAATTAACCGGTGGAAATGATGGACTGAATACGGTAATACCTAAAGACAACTACTCCTTGTATTATAATGCACGGGCAAATATTGCCATTCCGGAAGCAAAGATTCTTACGCTGAATGGTAACACCAAAGTTGGTCTTCATCCTTCTATGAAGGGGATGCAGACATTGTTCAATGAGGGTAAACTATCTGTTGTTCAGGCGGTAGGTTATCCTTCTCCCAGCTTTTCACATTTCAGGGCAACTGATATCTGGATGACTGCTTCTGATTCAAATGTCGAATTAAACAGTGGTTGGGCAGGTCGTTACCTGAATGTTGAATACCCTAATTTTCCAAATGGCTATCCCAACACCATGATGACAGATCCGCTTGCCATCCAGATTGGTTCGGTAACATCGTTGGCTTTACAGGGCCCTGCTGTAAGCATGGGAATGAGTATAAGTGATCCTACTTCTTTCTATAACTTCATTAACGGGGTGCAGGACCCTGTTCCTAATACGCCCTGGGGAAAAGAGTTATCTTATATCAGGTTGGTTACCAGGCAAACACAACAATATGCCGACGTTATCAAAACCGCTGCTGACAGGGCTCCTGTGCAAGGGGCCTATCCAGCCAACAATGACCTGGGAGCACAACTTAAAATTGTAGCCAGGTTAATAAAAGGGGGTTTAAAAACCCGTGTATATATGGTAAGCACAGGCAGCTTCGATAATCACTCGGCCCAGGTAAACACCACGGACACTACTATCGGAACCCATGCCAATCTTTTGCAAAGAGTGTCAGACGGTATCAAGGCATTTATGGACGACCTAAAGGGCCTGGGGGTAGAAGACAGGGTAGTAGGAATGACCTTCTCTGAATTTGGAAGACGCATTAAGTCTAACTCCACGGCGGGTACTGATCACGGTGCTGCCGCTCCGTTGTTTGTTTTTGGAAAGAACATTAAGCCGGGTGTGCTCGGAAATAACCCGACTATACCCACCAATGCAGCGGTAAATGACAATATACCCATGCAGTACGATTTCAGGAGCATCTATGCTTCGGTACTTTCTGACTGGTTCTGCCTGAATAGCAGTGATCTATTGCCGATAATGGATAATAAGTCTTTTCAGCCGCTGCCTTTACTATCGAATGCAGCCTGTAGTGTGCTCGCCGTTACCGGGTTAGATGACGTTGTGCGTGCTTCCGGCGATCAGCTTATTGTAAATTATCCAAACCCTTTTGTGGAGAGTACTAAAATCACCTTCAGAACAAAAGGAGGGCATACCCTGGTCCAGATCATGGATACTACTGGCAGAGTTATTAAAATTCTTGCAGACAAGGAATACCCACCTGGAACTTATAACCTCGATTTCAACAGCGGCCCCCTGCCTACTGGCGCGTATTATGCACGTTTTCAAAACGGAGCTTTTCAGCAGGTAAGGCCGATGCTTAAAGTAAGATAGCCTGACTACCAATCAGCTTGGAGATAATAAGGGGGCATTTTAAGCCGCTTAATTTATTAAACAATAATTTTATTCTCAAGTAATATTAACCAATTATATTTGCAACACAGTTTCAAATATTAGGTTATGGTAGTATCCCGCGCTGTATTTATCACCTTATTATCACTGCTATTGAATGTTAAAGTGATGCAAGCCCAAAACTCAGCGGGTGCAAGTGCAACACCAAGGAGGCAGGCAGACAAAGCTTCCTTAAAAGGGATGATCACTGACGGCAGAACCGGCGAAGCATTAGATGGTGCATCCCTTTATTTTTCTGACCTTAAAAAAGGTACTGTTTCCAATATGCAGGGAAACTATAGTATCAGGAACCTGCCTCAGGGAAGGTATATTGTGGAAGTGTCTCATCTTGGCTATGCTTCTATCGTAAGTCACATACTTTTTAACGGCGAAATGGAAAGAAATTTTTCGTTATCTTCTTCTGTTGTGGAAAATGAAGCGGTAACCGTTACAGGCGTTTCATCGGCATCTTCGGTAAGGAAATCACCTGTACCGGTGGATATTTTAAAACGGCAAGATCTTCTGCGAACTGCTTCTACCAACCTGATTGATGCGCTAAGTAAAACCCCGGGTGTTTCCCAAATTACTTCTGGTCCGGCTATTTCCAAACCTTCTATACGCGGCCTGGGGTATAACAGGCTGGTAGTAGTAAACGATGGGGTAAAGCAGGAGGGGCAACAATGGGGTGATGAACATGGTATTGAAATAGACGAATACAGCGTAAACAGGGCTGAAGTATTGAAAGGTCCAGCATCCATCATGTACGGGAGTGATGCTTTGGCAGGTGTTGTTAACATTTTGACCAATGTGCCAGTGGCAGAAGGAATTATCAAGGGAAATGTGTTCACCAACTACCAGACGAACAATGGCTTACTAGGTTTCAATGGCAATCTAGCAGGTAATATAAAAGGTTTAAACTGGAACATCTACGGTACGCATAAGTCAGCGATTGATTATATGAATATGCGGGATGGAAGGGTGTTTAATTCCAAATTCAATGAGAAAGACATGGGCGGCTATATTGGAATTAATAAGAGCTGGGGCTATACTCACCTGATGATTAGTAATTTCAACCAGCATCTGGGCCTCATAGAAGGTGAACGAGAGGACCGGACAGGAAAGTTTTTAAAGTACATAAATTCCCGAGGCATCGCGGAGCAGGTAATTGCAACCGGCAAAGATTTTGAATCAAGGGATCCGTTTTTACCAAGGCAAGACATACAACATTTTAAGATTAGTTCAGACAACAGTTTCCGGACAGCTAACGGGCGTATCACTTTAAATATCGGATTTCAAAGAAATCAGCGAAAGGAATTTGGCAATGTGCTGGATCCAAGTGAAAAAGAATTGCATTTCGACCTGAAAACGATCACGTATAATGTACAGTACCACTTTCCTCAAAACAAAAACTGGGAAACAACGATCGGTGTAAACGGTATGCAGCAGGAGAATACTAACAAGGGTGTAGAGGCGCTTATTCCG
>JBBJOD010000196.1:0-8539 GCA_037721715.1 Chitinophagaceae bacterium
CTAAAAGCAGAACGAACTTATCAACAACTGTTAACAGAATTGAGCAGGTTAACAGGCCTAGACAGTCCGGGACGAAGTATTGTATTAACTGATACTCTGTTCAATCCATTGATTGATATTTCTCCTGAAACGATGACCTCTTTCGCTGCGCATCCTTCTTACCAACTGCTTCAGGCTCAAAAAAATACGACCGCCGCCGGACTGAAAGAAATACAGAAGTCATGGGTGCCGCAGCTTGATATTTGGGGTAATGTGTATGCGCGTGGTTCGGGTATAGATGCAACAGGCAGCATCAATAAAGCGGATGGATTTAATTTGTCCAGAACAAACGCAGGAATTGGCGTGCAGTTCAGCTTCCCGGTTCTTCAGTACAGTAAAATAAATATTCAAAAAAAACAATACGAATACTTGTTAAAAGCGGATGAGGCGAAACTGTTACAGGTTCGATTAAATATCTCCAAGCAAACAGAAACCGCTCTGCAGCAATACGAACAGGATATAAAGATCGCACGTAAATCGCCTGTATTGTTAAAAGCAGCAGGTGATGTATATGAAGGATTGAAGTTAAGTTATGAAGCAGGGCTTATAGACTTTACCCGTCTTTCACAGGCCCAATATGCATTATTGCAAGCTGAAGTAAATGATGCCAATACCCGCTTGCAGTTATGGCGTTCATTGCTGGATGTTGCTGTTGCAAAAGGCGACCTGGATTTATTCACAAAACAATTGAAATGATTTATGAGGCTTATCACTGCAGCCTTGCGGCATCCGGTTACCATACTTGTTTCAGTAATTGCTATTGCGTTATTTTCCTGGCTAGCCATCCGCGAAACGAAGATTGACATTTTTCCAAAGCTCGGTTTACCCACGGTATATGTGGCTCAACCTTATGGAGGCTTATCGCCGGAACAGATGGAAGGTTTTGTAACCTCTTACTACGAATACCATTTTCTATATATCACCGGGGTAAAATATGTAGATTCAAAATCCATACAGGGAGCGGCCCTGATAAAAATAGAATTCAACGAGGGCACTGATATGGCCCAGGCAATGGCTGAAGTGGTTGGTTATGTAAATCGCTCAAGGGCTTTTATGCCACCGGGTACGGTGCCTCCTTTTATTACCCGCTTTGATGCTGGCAGCGTTCCTGTTGGTCAGTTGGTATTTAGTTCCGAAACCCGCGCGCTGGGTGAAATATCCGATCTGGCATTGTTTAAAGTGCGCCCAATGTTTTCAACGCTGCCCGGTGTTTCTGCACCACCTCCTTTCGGCGGTAATCAGAAAACAGTACTTATTACCGTTGACCCTGATAAAATTCGCAACTACCACCTTTCGCCTGACCAGGTAGTGCAATCGTTGTTAACATCCAATTCGATAAGTCCGGCCGGCAATGTGCGCATTGGCGATAGCACTTATATCACACCATTGAACAGTGTCATCGAAAGCTTGCAGGATCTGCAGAATACCCCTTTGAAACTGGGTAGCGGGCCCACAGTGTACATGAAAGATATTGCCACAGTGAGCCTGGGTTCGGATGTTACCAGCAGTTATGCCCTGATCAATGGCAAACGATCGGTATATATTCCGGTCACCAAAAGGGCAGATGCTTCTACCTGGGATGTAGTGCAACGGGTAAAAGCAGCGTTACCCGACATGCAGGCAGCCATCCCAGAGGATATCCAGGTATCCTATGAATTTGATCAGTCAGGTTATGTAATTAACGCGCTTAAAAATTTGTTGTACGAAGGGGGCCTCGGTGCAATACTTACCGGACTCATGGTATGGTTATTCTTAGGCGATAAAAGAGGAGCGCTGATTGTTATTATGACAATACCGCTTGCCTTATTGACTTCTTCAACATTACTGTACCTATGCGGCCAGACAATCAATATCATGACCCTTGGTGGTTTGGCGCTGTCGGTGGGTATATTGGTAGATGAAGCAACGGTAACCATTGAAAATATTCACCGGCATTTTGAAATGGGTAAAGCAAAGGCCAGGGCCATCGCGGATGCCAGTAGAGAAATTGCCCTGCCCAAATTGCTTATCTTGTTAAGTATTCTTGCGGTGTTCGTGCCTTCGCTTTTTATGAGTGGCGTACCGAGAGCGATGTTTTTTCCGCTGTCACTTTCAGTAGGCTTTGCGATGATTGCTTCTTTTCTTTTATCGCAGACATTTGTTCCGGTCGTCAGCAACTGGTTGATGAAAAATCACCCGATTGAAAAGAAAAAGTCGCGTGGCGAAGGCCTGTTCAACAGGCTTAAAAATAATTATGTCAATGTTGGCCAGCGAATGAAAATTGGGGGCGGAACTCTTACGTCTTTATTCGTTTTAGCATCAATTGGCCTGCTTGTCTTGTTCTATTCACTTGCAGGAACCGAATTATTCCCCAAATCAGATACCGGGCAAACACAGGTGCGTTTGCGATTGCCGGTAGGAACCAGGTTAGAACGTACGGAAGACGCAACAAGAAAGTTGTTATCGCTGGTAGATAAAATTGCCGGGAAAGAGAATGTAGCTATCACCTCTGCTTTTATTGGAACGCAGCCTTCCAGCTTTCCTGTAAATTATATTCACCTGTGGACCAGCGGGCCGCATGAATCGGTAACAAGGATAAAGTTGAAGCCAGGTACTGCCGGCATAGAAAATTTTAAAGAACAATTGCGAAACACGGTGCAAAAAGAAATAGGCAATGCAAAGATTTCATTTGAACCCGGAGACCTTGCAGAACAGGTCTTAAACCTGGGATCAACTAATCCCATCGAAATAGCGGTAGTGAACAGGAACCTGGACGAAGGCAAGAAAACCGCCCTCCAGTTACTGGAGCATCTGGCTGTAATACCTACATTAAAAGATCTGCAAATTGCCACGCCAATGGATTATCCTGCTATTAAGATTGAAGTTGACCGGGTAAAAGCCGGGCAACTCAATATTTCAGCTGACCAGGTAGCCCGTTCTGCCGTCGCTGCAACATCATCCAGCCGCTTTGCTTCACCAAGCTACTGGCTGGATAAAGCGACAGGAACGGCCTATATCGTACAAGTGCAATACCCTGAGTTCCGTATGAACAGTACTACACAACTTGAGATGGTACCAGTTGCTTCGGCTGATGGAAATGTTCACCTGCTAAACGAAGTGGCATCCTGGAAACGCACTAGCATGCCTGGAGAGTATGACCGGCTAAACCAGCAACGCTACATCACCATAACCGCCAATGTGCTGGGCGATGATCTTGGAAACGCAATTAAAAAAGTAAATGAAGTAGTAAGCAATACTCCCATCCCTAAAGGCTCCAAAATTATTTTACGCGGCCAACCTGAATTGCTGCAACAAACGCTGAACAGTTTACAGTATGGATTGCTGATTGCTATTGTAGTGATCTTTTTGATCATGACCATTTTCTTTCAATCGTTTCGTATCGCGGTTATCACATTATCTGTGGTGCCGGCTGTGATAGCTGGTTCATTGCTGCTTTTGCTGATAACGCGCCAGACAGTAAATATACAGTCCTATATGGGAAGCATTATGGCTATAGGAGTGGCGATCGCCAACGCAGTTTTATTCATCACCAATGCCGAAGAATTGCGAAGAGAAGGAAACATGATCAATGCTCATCTTAAAGCAGCAGAAAACCGAATGCGGCCTATCTTAATGACAGGTATCGCTATGATTGCAGGAATGCTTCCCATGGCATTGGGGCTGGGCGAAGGGGGCGACCAGACGGCACCGCTGGGAATTGCTGTAATTGGCGGCCTGGTATTCTCCATGCTGGCAGTCCTGTTTTTTTTACCGCATACCTACCATTGGGCTACCGGCAAAAGAAGGTACATCCCTGCCTCTATGGACCCGGAGGATGAAAAAAGTAAAATCTATGATAAACAATGAAAAGGAACAAGGCATTTATAAAAGCAATATTTTTCTCCGTAATTGCCGTTTGGATACTGGATGCATGCAACAACAATAAACCGGTTAATCAAATCGCTGCCCCTGACTTACAGGATACGGTTCCGGTTTTCATTTTGCAAGACACCAGCATATCTAAACCTGTTGAACTACCAGCCGAATTGGTACCAAACGAACAGGCGGTATTATTTTCCAGGGTCCAGGGTTATATCAAAGACATGAAAGTGGACCTGGGTGACAGAGTTCGCCGGGGCCAGACCCTGGTATTGATTGACGCACCGGAGCTTAGAACTAAATATGCCGAGTATCAATCATCCCTGCAGGCGGCAAAAGCCAAATATACCAGCAGCGCAGATGTTTTTGAACGTTTAAACAGGGCATCGCAGGCTCAAACCGCAGGTATCGTAGCGCCTGTTGACCTTGAAAGAAGCCGAAACCAGTTAATGGCTGACAGTGCCTCATTTCAAGCCTCAAAAAAACTGGCTCAATCTTATGAAGAAGTGGCCGGTTACCTGGTACTGAAAGCGCCATTCGATGGCGTTATCACAGCCCGAAGTGCAGACAGGGGAGCAATGGTGGGCAACAATCAAACCATACTAACGCTGCAGAACAATCGAACCCTGCGGTTAAGAGTTGCCGTTCCGGAATTGTATATAGCAGCTACTACAGCTAACAAAGAAACCGTCTTTAGAGTAGACGCGTATCCTGAAAAATTATTCAAAGCCATCCTTTCACGCAAAAGCGAAAGCATAGACCCTCAAACAAGAACTGAACAATGGGAATATGTTTATGATAACAAAAACAATGAATTAAAATCCGGTTCATTTGCCTATGTCAAATTGAACCTGCAGCGAAGTGGTCATTCTTTTATAGTTCCTCCTTCAGCAATTGCCACCAACCAGGAGAGAAAATTTGTGATCAAAATATTTAACGGAAAAGCCGAATGGTTAGACGTTCGACAAGGCATGTCGACGGACAGGGGTATAGAAATTTTCGGAGATATCAGTAACGGGGATACACTTGTAAGCAGGGCAACCGATGAAAGGAAACCAGGAAATGTTTCCTATTGGAAGGTTGGCCAATAGAGATATTATAAATTAGAATTGAATGACATCGTTAACTTTTATGTTCGGCTGATCTGCTGTTTAAGCGAATTTTCAGTAGGGAACGATTTATCCATTTAAAGTTAAAGTAGCAGCTCCGTTTGGATATTGTACAAAGAATCATAACAGGGTCATTCAATTAGAAATAAGTGGAGATCTCAAATTAGAAGCCAGCTAATTTAGCCAATGAATTTGACAGCAAATCAGTTTGCCAATTGTATCGGTAATTCAACCGGATAACAATTTGTGGAGTAGGGCGCCCCTAATAGCCGGTACTACAGACATAAAATGATTAGATATATTACCGCCCGTTGATTTGAAAGCTCCATTATGTCAACGTTTATCCAGGCCCATTGGCCGTTTACACACATCGAGGAAGGAAAAAAATGCCTGGTGGTTGAGGTCAAAGACTGGTTGAGGTCAAAGACAGCTTATTGCTCTTCCTTTCACCACCTACATCTTATGCTTTAAGCACCTCGTGTTTTTTAATGAACCCAGGATCGATATCAACCCCTAACCCCGGGCCTGTGGGTACTTTCACTTTCCCATTCTGGCTTTGCAGGGGCGATGTTTTACATTCGTACACTACATCTGTTTTGAAGCCTTTGAATTCATGGAATTGAAGCGCATTTGGGAGGGCTGAAACAAAATGCATCATGTAAAGGAAGCCGAGATCGCCCCCGGTCATATGAGGAGTACATTTTATTCCATATTCCTGTGCCATGCGGGCCACTTTCATCGAACGGATCATGCCTCCGAAATAAAACGTGTCTGGCTGAACAATCTTAATGGCAGCATTGGCTATCAGCCAGCGAAACCCATGCATGCTGTTTTCCTGTTCGCCAAGCGCTATTGGAATAGAAAGAGAATCGGTTACTTTTTTTGTTTCTTCACGCCAGTCGAAGTAGACCGGTTCTTCAAAAAATTCAAATTTATAATCCTGCAATAATTTCCCTACGCGGATGGCTTCGTCTACTGAGTAAAATCCGTTGGAATCCGCATACAAAACCATTTGATCGCCGAATGTTTTTCTAACCAGTGGGATCATTTTTTCTGTTCTGCCAGGTGGAGCAATATGGTGCATGTCTTCGAACATAAACATCAAGCCACCTATCTTGATTTTCAGCGCTTTTGCATTGTACTCCTCTACATCTCGTGTAATCAGTTCCATCGATTCCTCCACTGATTTTTCCCGGTATTCTGTTGCCTGGTACACTTCTACTGATGTGTGGTGTATGTCTCCAATCAGTTGACCCATCGATTTATTCGCGATCTTCCCCATCATATCAAGAATAGCGAATTCAATCATGGCAGATGGCACTCCCAGCGCCATGCCATTCAACCTGAAATTGAGTTTGTAGATATACACCTTGTCCATAATGAGGTCGAGGTCACGTGCATCTTTGTTAACGAAGAAGGGTTGGAGCAGGTTAACAAAAATAGGGTAAAGCGATCTCATCTGGCCACTATGCCCAACAGACATGCCTTCAGCGCCATCAACAGAACGCACCCGGCAGAGGAAATTATTATTATAACGAAGCAGTTCAACGCTTTTAATCATCACCGGGTTAGCAAAATATTCTCTTTTAAACACCGGCTTTTTTAGCACCTGGTCAAGCTTTTCATACTTATCATTCACCGACTCTGCACCGTTGATAGTTGGGTTGTCTTTCACATTAAAAGATGCCAGCGGCAATGCGGCCGCAGCCATACCGCTTTTTATAGTGTTTGAGATGAAATTACGCCGGTTACCTGTCATAAAATTGTTATTAGTATTTAAAAATTGACATCTGCCTTATTATTGATTTCCCTGCTGCCAGTGCTTTCAATGCCTTGTTCAGTGCTTTTCATTTGTTGAAATGCCCGTTGACAAATGTGCCTGTTGCATCGTTGAATCATTGTTATACAATTCTGAAAAGATAATACAAGCTAATGATAAAGAAAACACCTGCCGTTTTAAATCCTGTCATTACGAAGATGTCTTTATACGATTGTTTATGTGTTAAGCCGGTAACGGCAAGCAGCGTAATTACCGCGCCGTTATGGGGCAACGTATCCATCCCTCCACTTGCCATAGACGCCACCCTGTGGAGTACCTCATTTGGAATGCCTAATTTAGCCGCCTGGATGATATAAGTTTCATGCATGGCAGCGAGGGCGATACTTAATCCTCCCGAGGCAGAACCGGTGATCCCCGACAACGTAGTGATGGTGATTGCTTCATTAATAAGGGGATCTTTAAAAGTAGCGGCGATGCCTGCGCTTACTGACTTAAATCCCGGCAACATAGCAATTACTCCTCCAAAGCCATATTCTGACGCAGTGTTCAAGGTAGCCAGCAGTGCGCCGCCGATTGAAACATTTATTTGCGTATTAAAATCTTGCTTTAATTGTTTGAACGCGAAAACAATTACTGTAATAATGCCCATCACCAAGGCCCCTTCAACGGCCCAGATGGCCGTTAGTTTGGGGATGTCCACAGGTGGAATATCGCTGATCCCTATGCGGGAAAAGTCAAATGACTTTCCATAATATTTCGGAATAAGTACAGTGAACAATTTATTACAAAGCCCGACAAACAACAATGGAAGAATGGCCAGGAAGGGCGACGGCAGGTTGGCTGTGCGTACATCGCTGGATTCGTTCAGATGGTTGATTCCGTAACCTTCACCTGCCTTCGCGGCTTTTCTTTTTTGCCACTGCAGGTAAATCATGCCCAAGACAAAAATGAAACTGCCGCCCAGGAGTCCGAGCCATGGAGCCGCCCACGCATCCGTGTGGAAGAAGGAAGTTGGAATGATGTTCTGAATTTGCGGCGACCCCGGAAAAGCATCCATGGTAAAAGTAAATGCACCCAATGCGATGGTGGCAGGAATCAAACGCTTAGGTATATCCGCTGCTTTAAAGAGCTCCGAAGCAAATGGATACAATGCGAAGGCTACTACAAAAAGCGATACTCCGCCATACGTCAAAATCGCTCCCACCACTACAATAGCCAGGATCGCTTTATCTCCGCCGAAAATCGCTATTATAAATGACGTGATAGATTTGGCAAATCCTGACATTGCTATTACTTTTCCAAAGATGGCTCCCAGGAGGAAAACGGGGAAGTATAATTTTATGAAACCGACCATTTTCTCCATGAAAATGGATGAGAAGAAAGGCAACACCTGTGCCGGGCTGGTGAGCAGAACGGCCAGCAATGCGGCTATTGGGGCAAACAGGATCACGCTAAAGCCTTTATAGGCAACATAAATTAGAAAGAGTAAGGCAAAAAGTATGATCAGTGTAGCCATTATGTAAAAATGTAATAACGGTTTAAGTAACGTTGAGATCCCGGAAACCCACCCCTACACCTACCAGGAGGGTATGTGCGGGCCGCTGCTCCTGTAGGGACAACGAACCCACCCCTTGCCCCCCAGGAGGGGATGTGCGGGCCGCTGCTCCTGTAGGGACAACGAACCCACCCCTTGTCCCTCCCAGGAGGGGATGTGCGGGCCGCTGCTCCTGTAGGGACAACGAACCCACCCCTT
>JBBJOD010000197.1:0-8501 GCA_037721715.1 Chitinophagaceae bacterium
ACGTTTACCACTTAAAGCCGATTCGATAAGGTCTTCGGAATTTACATCACCTCCGTTTGCACCTTTAATCAGGAAAGATGTAGTTGTCATATATTTCGGAACTGAGTACCTAGCATACATAATGCCGGCACTCAAACAGACAATAATAAGTACGAGAAATAGGGGCCACCAGGCGATATATGAATTTAATCCCTCCTTTATAGACACTGTTCGCTGTTCCGCTCCAAAGATTTCATTGTTATTGTGGACCATGTATGACTTATCTGAGTGAAAAACAGGCTTTGGATCTTGTTATGTCGCACAGGCCTTCCTTTATGAGCCACCTCTTTTTATCTCACCTATCGAAAAATAACAATTGCCCAAAACTCGTGCACGACCTGTTCAGCCGGCATTGCAACAATATCCAGGTGGTGGTAGCTTCGCGTTATGAAGAGACGCCTGTCTATTGTATAACTTGCCAGCCGGAAACCCATAAATTAGTAAAACAAACGAATCGGAAGGCGGTGCAATTGCAGCTGAGTTTGTTTTAGGAATACGTTCGTTTATGGAGAATGTAGCTATCAGCTTAATACTCACCTGGTCTACAATCGGTAATATTTTATTAAAATACTGCCAGAAGCCTTTAAGAGATTTGTTAGCATAGGGTTTGATTGTCATGTGAACAACCTTTCGTAGCGTTGATACGTTGGGTATGTTCACAATAAATAGATAGTAATGAAGAAAGCTAATGGAATGATTCATCGTTCGCAAAATGTATTAACAATTGCTTTGGTTGCATTAATTATTTTATCATTTGGTTCTTGTGCAAGAAAGATAAGGTTTGAACCATCTCCGGTAGTGCCTGCCGCCCAGGGAAGGATTAAAATCAAAAAAGATAATAATGATAATTATGCGCTCCAGGTAAGCATCACGCACCTCGCAGAAGCCAGGCGCCTGGAACCTCCTAAAGAAACTTACGTGGTATGGGTAGAAACGGAACGCAACGGAACCAAGAACATTGGCCAGATGAAAAGTAGCAGCGGTTTGTTTTCCAAAAAACTGAAGGCCTCTTTGAATGCGGTCACTTCTTACAAACCTACCCGTGTAATTGTTACAGCTGAGTACGATGGCAGCATACAATACCCCGGACCGCAGGTAGTGCTTATCACCAACAGGTTTTATTGACTGCTGCCTGGTTTTTAATATGACACCTAATATCAAAAAAAAGGCAAAATTGTTGTGGAAGAGGCAATGACATGAAGTTTGAATAGCATCAGCACTAAAAAAAAAGGCTGCATCTCGGTTAATATCATATTTTATTACCTGTGTCTTTATTATAAGATATCCAACGTTCCAAGAAATCTTATTATTAATTTTAAAATATGACGTTAATTCCAAATTTGGCATTCAAGTTGAATTACCACTGTTGCAACTTTAATAATTTTTATATAAATCTTGCAACATTCCATTTTTTTGGCAATATTCAAGCACCATTTAGAACAAATTTATAATAGTAGTATTTAAATTAATATTAGAAAATTGCATGTTAAGAAAATATGTAGTAGTTTCGTGGTTCTTATTCTAAATGAAAAGTACTAGTCTTTGTGTCATGTTCGATGACCCGTTATCATAGACTGGATCACAATTTTCGAAATCCAACCTTGATATTTAACCGTATATTTTAGCATCTAATGATTATTTAAAATTCTTACTTGCTATGTGAGTGATCCTTGCATATACATAATCTCCATTCCTTGATTAACTACTATCTCAGTACACCATATTTAGTCAGGTAATTTTATGAGCATGCAAATTATTAAAAAAGAAGTTGAAGAAAAAAGCACGAACACCCCAGGGCAGATCATTTTCAAATTTCTTCCTTACTGGCCCCTGTTTTTACTCCTCTTAGTGTTTTCTATGGGATCGGCCTGGCTGTATCTCCGTTACGCGACTCCATACTACGAATCAAACGCCCGTATTTTAATTAAAAATGAGAAAAATGGCGACGAGGAAGCACGCTCGGTAGAATCGCTTGATTTTAGTTCGCCTAAAAAGGTAATCGATAATGAAATCGAGATCATTCAGTCCTGGACGCTCATTAATGAAGTAGTGAAGCACCTGGGCCTTTACGCTCCTGTATCAGAAGAATACTCTTTAAAAACCATTTCGGCCTATTCTACCTCTCCTGTTAAAATAGAGGTGCAGAGTCCTGATTCACTGAAAGAGGTTAAGAAAGTTTATTTCAGTTTCGACAGGAAAATGCAGCAGGTGGTAATACAAAACAAAAGGTATCCGCTGAACCAATGGGTATCTACTGCCTTTGGCGTTCTGAAGTTTGTTGCCAACGGCGACGTCAACAAACCTTTGAACAGCGGTAAATTGTTTTTTGGGCTGGCTAACCCTGAATCGGTTGCCAATGGCATACAAAAGAAACTGGAAGTTACCAAGGCAAGCAAGCTTTCGAGTATCATCCACCTGAGTTTGATTGACGAGGTGCCCCAACGTGGAAGGGACGTCCTCAACCAATTATTAGTGGCTTACAACGTAACTAATATGAAGGACAAAAATACCCTCGCTGCTAATACGCTGGATTTCATTTCAGATCGTTTAAGAACTACTGAACACGACCTTGATTCCATCGAAAACCGCATGCAAAGCTACCAGGCTGAAAGCAATGCGGTGGATATCAGCACACAGGGAAAACTTTATTTAACCAACGTTAGTAACAACGACCAGAAACTGAGCGAGATCAATATGCAGCTTGCTGTGTTGAATCAGCTTGATGATTTCGTGGTATCTAAAGACAATGCAGGTGGCATTTTACCCTCTACCCTGGGTGTAAACGATCCTACCCTGTCTCAACTTGTAGATAAATTATACGCTCTACAGCTCGAATATGAAAGCCTGAGGAAAACAACCGGCGAAAACAATGCGGTATTGATTTCACTGGTAGATCGTATTGAAAAGATTAAGCCCAGCATCATCGCGAATATAAAAAGTCAGAAGAGAAACCTGGAGGCAAGTATCGCTAACCTGTCCGCTACAAACAGTATGTATTCTTCCACGCTTAATTCTATTCCTCAAAAAGAAAGAGACATGCTTGACATCAATAGAGAGCATGAGATTGTAAATAATATTTATACCTTTTTATTACAGAAAAAAGAAGAGACCTCCCTGGTTCGTGCATCGATCGTTTCAGATAGCAGGATAGTAGACAAAGCCCGTTCGGGTGAAAAACCAGTGAGTCCTAAAAAGAAAGTGATTTACCTGTTGGCCATCCTCTTTGCCTTTTTCGCCGGACTTGCTTTTATATTCTCTAAAGAAACCTTTAGCCGGAAGATTATGTTCAGGCATGAGATTGCAAACCTGACCACCTTACCAATTATTGGTGAAATCTCTGCGGAGTCTTCTAAAAACGTGATTGTAATTGGCGACAACAAAAGGACTTTCATCGCGGAGCAGTTCAGGAAGCTGCGGGTAACGCTTGGTTACCTTGGCATAGACACCAAGCACAAAAGGATTATGGTCACTTCATCCATTTCAGGAGAAGGAAAAAGCTTTATCGCGACCAACCTGGCAATGAGCCTAGCCATGACAGGTAAAAAAGTAGCATTGCTCGACTTTGACCTGAACAATCCTTCACTCAACAACAAATTAAACATTGGTGAGCACAAGGGAATTACAGATTATCTTTTAGACGAGAGTGATATTGAATCCATTATTCTTCAAACAGATCTGCATAAAAATCTTTCATTAATCCCTACTGGCAAGTTGCCATCCAATCCTTCCGAATTGATCATGGGTGATCGCGTTCACAGTTTACTGAACCTACTCGATAAGCGTTTCGACTTCCTGGTGATTGACACCGCACCGGTTACCCCCGTATCCGATGCGTACATCCTTTCTCCTTATTGCGATGCCACACTTTTTGTTGTCAGGCATGGTTATACGCCGAAAGCGCTTGTTCAGCAGATCGATGAGAACAATAAAATCAATCATTTAAAGAACGTAGCACTGGTGTTTAATGGTGTTACATCAAGGGGTTTTGGCTCGAAGAACTATGGTTATGGGTATGGTTACGGGTATGTTTATGGAAACAAAGATGTGCAAAGACGGCTGCCGGTTTAACCAGTGATTTAGATTAACCAGCTGCATCAAAATAGTTCATAAAAAAGTGTCGCCAGAGCAGGTTTTGCTTGAATATGAGGTGGGCGCAGCCTGTCTTACTTTATCATAAGACCCTAAAAAAAAGAATATGAATGCTGAAAAGAAATGGCACGTGGTGTATACGCGTCCTCGCTGGGAAAAAAAAGTGAGCACCCTTTTGACAAAAAAGCGCATTACAAACTATTGTCCACTGAACAGGGTGCTGCCTCAATGGGCTGCTAGAAAAAAGACGGTTCATGAGCCATTGTTTACATCTTATGTATTCATCCATGCCTCGGAGATGGAGCACCTGGCAATCAAACAAACAGACGGCATCTTTGACTTTGTGTACTGGCTGGATAAACCTGCTGTAATCAGGGATGAAGAGATGGATACTTTAAAGAGCTTCCTGGAAGATAATTACAACGTAAGGCTGGAAAAAATCAAAGTGAATGTAAACGATAAGGTCAGGATAATCAGTGGACCGCTTATGACGAGGGAAGGTGAGATCCTTGAAGCGAAAAGTAGAACGGTCAAAGTATTTCTTCCATCCCTGGGATATGCAATGATTGCAGAAGTTAAAACAGCTGAGGTTGAGATCATCGATCCTTTGTTACGCAATCAAAAAGTTAATACGGTGATACATGCCCGCTAGAGAACGTCTTGATAGCTGTTTATCAACATCCCGTCATTGATAAAAACAACAAAAAAGGAACATTCATGAAATATGCTTACAGTTAGATGAACAAGAAAATATTGAAGTGGAACATGATTTTCCAATATGGGTATGTTTTAACCAACATATTCAATTCGATTGTTCTACTGCCACTGTACCTGAAAAATATCGATTCAGCTACATTGGGTATATGGTTGGCCACCGGTAACATACTGGCCTGGATGACCCTGGCAGACCCGGGTGTGGGTGATGTATTGCAGCAAAAAATTGCTGAACTCCGGGGCAAAAGCCGGAATACGGAAATCGGCAAAACAATCGGATCGGGATTTATCGCGTCCGGGATAATATTAGTGTTATCAGTCCTGGTTGGGTTTATATTTTATATGCTGATTGGCGTAATCATTAATAAAGATGTATCACAGTATCCGAATTTACAGATTGCGCTGGCCTTGTCTATCATTGCAACTGGAATGTCTCTTGTTTCATTCAGCATGTCGGGTATCAACCAGGGAATGCATAATTCAGCACAGGTTGCCATCGCATCCCTCATTGCCAACGGCGTTTTCCTGGTAGTGAATGTGATGCTTCTGTATTTCGATTTCGGTGTTATTTCAATAGCATTTGCTAATTTATGCCGGGCCCTTTTCATTAATGTGTATAACATCAGCTCTATGCAAAAATTGTTGAAGAGAGAGCGCCTTAAAATAAATTTCGATTTTACTCATTTCAAAAAATTTATCAGGATATTTTCTTTTACGTCTGCATCCAGGATTGTGGGTGGCTTTTCAGCCAGTATGGATATGATTGTGCTTGCCCGGTTCCTGCCTCCGGCTATGATAACAATTTTCGAAATAAATAAGAGGCCCATCGGTCTTTCACAATCTCTTGTAGGCCGACATTCAGTTGCCTTGATGCCATTGATCTCGCACGCAAAAGGTACCGGTAACCGCAACGGAATTATTGATCTGATCAACAAGCAGTTTAAATTTTATTCCTATGCAACGCTCTTTATCTCTTTGATGTTTATCCTTTCTTATGAAAACCTCATCACTACCTGGACAGGTACCGGCAGGTATGCAGGCGATACGATCATGTACCTGCTGGTAGCTAATTTTTTCTTTGGTTTGATCGGTTATTTTATGGCCAATATGGGTTATGCCCTGGGCGATATCAAAAGGAACAGCCTGGTAAATATTGTGAAAGGCGTAGTACTGGGTGTGCTGTTATTCTTCGTAGCAAGGAAGTATGGCATCATCGGTACACTAGCCGTCATGCTCGCGGTTACTCTTGCAACCGATTTTTCTTATTTCACCTACAGGCTTTATAAATTGGGCTACCTGCAATCGGCATTACTTAAAGGCATTTTGAACTTGTGGTCGATCATACTTCCATGCGGGCTTTTAATAGGATGGGGATGCCGCCGACTGGTTGACAGCATTTTTTCAGAGCATATGCACCTTCCGAAACTATTAGTAAGCGGAACGCTATTTACCATTTCATTCATGCTTCTCCTTTTACTGGTTGATAGTGAACTAAGAAGCACCCTAAGGTTGTTGAAAGATAAGTTTATCACAACATCTTTTTTAATACTTATGAGAACCTGATGACAAACAACTGGGAAAACCACCGGCCGGAGCGTGCTCTTTTAAACTCCGGCTATTTTAGATGTTTTCCATTCATTTATAAAAACCTGAAAGGGTAAACAAAATTGTGCGACAACATTATTGCTAGAACTGCACAGACCAAAAATTAAGTTATGGCTAAATTACTTTTGATGCTTCGCGTAAAAGACGGGATGTTTTTTCTTCCTGAATGGTTACAATGTTTTGAGAAGCTGGTAGATGAAATTGTTGTACTGGATAACGGGTCCACTGACGGTACTTACGAAATGCTGAAGGCACATCGCCTCGTGGTAGACATACTGCAAACAGAAGGGTATAATGAAGGCCGCGACAAGAACCTGATGTATGCGCATGCACGCAAAAGAAACCCTGACTGGTGCCTTTGGCTGGATGTAGATGAAATTTTTGAGGGCGAACTTACCCGTGCTCACTTTGATAAACTGATGCACAGTAAGATTGTTAATAAATACGCTTTCCGTCGCTTTCATTTTATAGACCGTGAGCATTTTGCCGGATCCTGGTTCAGACTAAATTATTCTTCCGGACACGATCGCATCATGTGGCGCGAATCACCATCCGGTTATTTTGAAAACAAGATTCTGGACTCGCCGAATGTAAAAGGCATAAAGGGATTTAAAGTAAATACCAACTTCAGGCTGAAACACCTGGGGTATATTACCAAAGAGATCGTTGACAAAAAAGCAAACATCTACCGTACCCTTACCACTGCCGACGAAGCAACGCTTCAGACCATGTACCTCCTCAATGAAAGGAAAATAAAATGGTCAGATAAGAGGAACAGCATGCAGGTAATGCTATTGAATGGGTTGCTGAATTGTATACAGGTAACGCATATGTTTCCAAAGGCAATAAAAAAGGTTTCTAATCTCGTGCGCAGCCGATTGCAAAAGCAGGTTGTTCATGAACATGCTTAGTTAATCAGGAATAGAACTGTCGGTAGTGTTAACGTACAAACTGACAATTGAATAATACAGGTAGTAAAAAAACAACACGGTTAAATGAACTTTGTTCTCAGAATTTTTAATTATCGCTTCTTTGTTTGGGAGTTCATGCTTCTTTTCTTTCTGTATTTGCTGATGGAGAATATTTTTTCATGGCTGATATTTCCTGTTTCTATTGTTGTACTGGCTTATGAAAAAATACTTAGCATACTGGTATATGCATATGTGCTCTATAGGTTCACCAGCTTAAAATTGAGCGAACGAATTTACGTGGGATTGTTTTCGCTGATATTGGCAAGGCTGGTATTTGAATCGCTCACAAAATATGATTCTATTTTCCAGCAGTTTACCATGTTTACCGTGCTTGACCCGGTGATCTTCGTAATCTTTATTAAAAGCATGCTCCGCTCGCAGAATTTTGATATACTGGAATTCATTGCTAAATTTCACCTCCTCACCTATATCATATTCATGGTCATTTATGGAAAGGGCTTTTCATTTAGCCTTGATAGTGTTGACATGATTGATTACGGGCCATTTTCAGGTGATAGCCGGATTGTACATGCCAGGTCGATCTTTGTCTTGATTATTCCTTTTTTGTGGTACCTGCATAGTTATATCACCACAAAGAAAAATAAATTTTTGTTTCCGTTTATCCTGATAGCAGCGGTGATTCTGTTACACCAGCATCGCTCTGTATGGAGCAGCACACTGGTAGCTCTGTTCTTTTACCTGATGGCAAGTGTACGTAACAAAAAACAAACGATGCCGCGGTTACTTACCGTCGCAATCGGCACCAGTGTAGTGCTTGTATTTACCTATTTCTTTGTTTCAAGTCTGATTCCAACATTTTTAGAATTCCTGACAGACCGCTTTAGCGAAATATTGAATCCTGCCAAAGAAGGAAGTACCGGTAATTTCAGGATCGAGCAGCGCGAGGTTTATTTCAAAATGTTCCTGGAAAGACCCATTTTTGGCTGGACATTCGAAGGATTCGAAATGCCAAACCCGCTTGTTGACTGGTGGCCGGAAATGTCGGGCCAGCATTTTCATGAAGGCTATATGGAAATGCTTTTCTACCATGGCGTGGTTGGCCTTCTTTTAAAATATTCTTTT
>JBBJOD010000198.1:0-8472 GCA_037721715.1 Chitinophagaceae bacterium
TCTCCGTCTGGAAGATCAGGCTATCTGCCTGGTTGATCTTCTCCACTTTCTCCTTTGCTTCCTTGTCAGAGGCCTCGTTAACTTTTGCTTCATTCTTCATCTTTTCAATCTCTTCCTTGGTAAGTCCGCTGCCTGCTTCAATACGAATATTCTGCGTTTTACCTGTCCCTTTATCTTTTGCCGCCACATGCAGTATCCCGTTTGCGTCAATATCAAAGGTTACCTCGATCTGGGGTATGCCCCTTGGAGCCGGCGGAATGCCATCGAGGTTAAACATACCCAGGCTCTTGTTCTGGGATGCCATTGGGCGTTCTCCCTGTATCACGTGTATCTGTACACCGGGCTGGTTATCAGAGGCCGTTGAAAAGGTTTCTGATTTCTTGGTGGGAATGGTAGTGTTTGAATCTATGAGTCTCGTCATTACGCCACCCATTGTTTCAATACCCAGGCTCAAAGGTGTTACATCCAATAGCAAAACATCCTTCACCTCACCCGTCATCACCGCGCCCTGTATAGCCGCGCCTACAGCAACAACTTCATCCGGGTTTACACTCCTGTTGGGTTTTTTGCCAAAAAACTTTTCTACAATTTCCTGAACTTTCGGTATGCGGGTTGAACCGCCTACAAGGATCACCTCATCTATCTGTGAAACATTCATTCCGGCATCTTTGAAAGCCTGTTCGCATGGTTTAAGACAGCGGCTAAATAATGAATCAGCTAACTGCTCAAATTTTGCACGGGTCAGTTTTTTTACCAGGTGTTTTGGAACACCCTCAATGGCCGTTATGTAAGGTAAATTAACTTCAGTTTCTGAAGACGACGACAACTCGACTTTTGCCTTTTCCGCTGCTTCCTTCAGGCGCTGAAGGGCCATGGGGTCCTTACGGAGGTCTACATTTTCTTCGCGTTTGAACTCCTCTGCCAGCCAGTCCATAACAACCTTGTCAAAATCATCACCCCCCAGGTGGGTATCACCATTGGTTGATTTTACTTCGAATACACCTTCTCCCAATTCAAGGATAGAAATGTCAAACGTACCCCCACCCAGGTCAAATACAGCTATTTTCTGATCCTTTCCTTTCTTATCAAGCCCGTAGGCCAATGCCGCCGCGGTAGGTTCATTAACGATTCTTCTAACAGTTAATCCGGCAATTTCTCCGGCCTCCTTGGTAGCCTGGCGCTGAGCATCGTTGAAATAAGCAGGAACTGTAATCACAGCTTCTGTTACTTCGTGCCCGAGATAGTCTTCTGCCGTTTTCTTCATCTTCTGCAATATCATGGCAGAAATCTCCTGAGGAGTATATAATCTTCCATCTATGTCAATACGTACGGTATTATTGTCACCTTTGCTCACCTTATAACTCCAATGACTTATTTCCTCCGTCACCTCGTCGTGCCTGCGACCCATAAAGCGCTTAACGGATGTGATGGTATTCTGCGGATTGGTGATCGCCTGCCGCTTGGCAGGATCGCCAACTTTTCGTTCGCCATTCTTTAAAAAAGCCACTACAGACGGGGTTGTGCGACGCCCTTCGTCATTTGCTATTACAACCGGTTCATTACCCTCCATTACTGAAACGCAACTGTTTGTAGTGCCAAGATCAATTCCTATTATTTTTCCCATGATTGTTAAGAATTTAATGACATTCTTTGGCAATCATTATGCCATTGAGAAAGAAGTGAAAAAATGGCAGAAGACAGGAATCACCCAGACCAACCGGCAGCACTAACAACGCCTTACCAGGTAAAAAGGATATTCTGGCAGGCCCCTCCGCTTCTTTAGCCGACTTGAATTTTTCCGCTATACTTGCAGACTACCAAATGATTCTTTATGTTTATTACAGCTAGGAACTCCCGGAGATTAGTTGAAATAAAAAAGAGCTGCCAAATCCAATTGATATGTTTAATTCACCTGTGCTTGAACTAGTAATACTGCTTTCTTTCATTTATTTCATGGGTAGTGTGATGCTTTCTGCTATCAGCGAGGCAATTGCAGGCGCTTTCCGGTTAAGGCAGAAACATCTGAAAGATTCGCTTGAGCACCTCTTCTTTGACAACGAATGGAAGTCTTTTGTGCAGAAGTCCGTTATGACCAGTCCTCATATACAGTCACTAATGAAAACAGCAAAAGATTACCCTGTGTATATACCCTCCAGCAACTTCAGCCAGGTGATCATCGAACAGATTGGTCCAGATAATTTTACAAAAGACAGAATCCAGGCTGCTATCAGTCAGAATACTACATTACCCCCCTCTTTAAAAATCGTGTTACTCGATCTCCTGGCAAAAGCGCAATTCGACATTGATTTATTTGAAAGGCTGGGTAAAGAGTTTTATGTGAATGCAATGGATAGGGCATCAGGATGGTATAAAAGAAAAATCAGGAGTTTATTGCTTATCATGGGGTTTTTCCTGGCGGTTGTTTTTAACCTCGATACCATCCAGATAGGCAATGAATCGTTAAAAAATCCCAACAAGCTTGATCAAACAGTCGACAGAATTGTTTCGCAGCTTCCAAACATAAAATTAACAAAAGACAGTGTAACCGTTGTAACCATAAAAGACCTGGAAGGCGCTACAATTATAGAGCAGCGTATTGTAGAAGACAGCAACGCTATAAACAGCCGGTTAAAAGATACCCTGGCCAGGAGAAACCAGTTCAACCACCTAAAAATCTATTTGCAGCGAAACTCAGGTTACAGGTTGGGATATTCCGGTTTTGATGATATCAAAAGGCAATGGTTTGGCACTAAGTCGGTTTTTATATTGAAATTACTCGGCATCATTATCACCGCCTTCGCCCTGCAACTGGGGTCTAACTACTGGTTCGATCTCATCAACAAAGCCGTTAATATTCGGGCTGCCGGCAAAAAGCCCGACGAGAATGTTATCAGGTGAGCAATGCCTGAATTGGCAGTTGCTATTACAAATTGGAAACGGGATATGGCTAAGTGGCTTTCTTGAAAGTATAATTTCTTTGAGTGATATAGCTGAACGTTATCACGATAAACGTTGTCATTATTTTCGCAAGCGTAGGGTAGATATTAAACTGCTCTACAAAAAGCTTGATAAAAACATAATTTAAAACAATGCATACAATCACTAACAGCAGGTAACGCATCAGCTGCACCCGGCCACGCAACGTGGAACCGGTAAAAACCACATTCCTGTTCAGGTAAAATCCAGTAGGGAAACTTACTGCAAAAGCGATAATAAAGGCCATGATGTGCGGGCTGACTGCTACCGGCCCCAGGTTAACCACCTGTTTATTTAATATGAAATTATAACTGATGAAGAAAACAAAAATATCCAGGAAGGTATTGCTTCCTCCACAGGCGATATACCTGAAAGTTTGAATGGGCATCAGCTTTTTGAAAGGAGGATAGAGAGAATCAATAATAGAAGTAACCAGGTTGGTCATGCTCCAGGCTTTTCATTTTGGCCGCTAAGTTAACAATAAGTTACCGGGTTTAAATAGGTATTTGCCCGCTTTGCAAAGGTGTTACTTCAAAAATATTACCGCCGGGACGGTAAAAATACCATTAAAAGGGTATTTTATGAGCAAAAAATATAGCATAACTTTATCATCAAAATCATCCTGTTATACAATAACCCTTGGACCAATCAGTGGCCGCTGTAATCAGCGGCCTTTTTCATTTCGAACAAGGTTGAATTGTAGTTGATGCTTTCCTGTTTCTTTCCCCTGCTAAAAAATCTTTATAGGTTACCGATGGCCTTTGCCGTAAACTGGAGTGATTCAGTGTTGATTATAGTATTTTTGCCAATCAAAAATTCTAGATGATCATATCAAAGTTAATAAAGGAGGCCGTACTGGAGGCGCTCGGTTCATTGTTCGGGCAACAGTTTGACGGAAATGCATTCCAGGTAAGTCAAACCAAGCCTGAATTTGAAGGTGATTATACCGTAGTTCTGTTCTCCCTTCTTAAAAGCGCGAAACGTTCACCGGAACAGTTGGGAAATGAGCTGGGCACATACCTCGTTAACAACTATCCACAATACTTTCATTCTTATAATATTATCAAAGCTTTTTTGAACCTGGTTATTTCAGACGATTATTGGTTGACGGTGCTGCAGAACCAATATGCAAATCCGAATTTCGGAAAAACAGTGAACAAGGGAAGAAAGGTAATGGTCGAATATTCGTCTCCCAATACCAATAAACCTTTGCACCTGGGCCACCTGCGAAATATTTTTCTTGGCTGGAGCATGGCGGAAATATACAAAGCCAACGGACATGATATTATTAAAACCTGCGTGGTCAACGACCGTGGCATACATATCTGTAAAAGTATGATTGCCTGGCAGCTTTTCTCGCATGGTGCAACACCCGAAACTTCTCATAAAAAAGGAGACCACTTTGTTGGTGACTACTATGTAAAATTCAACGATGCCTATAAAGTGGAAGTGGAAAAACTTGTTAGCAATAGCATGCCGCGCGAGCAAGCGGAGAAAGAGTCGCCACTCATGAGAGCCACGCAGGAAATGCTTCTTAAATGGGAGCAGGGAGATGAGAAAGTGCTGGAATTATGGAAGACAATGAACGGATGGGTGTATGCCGGATTCGCTGAAACCTACCAACGCATAGGCAGTGATTTCGACAAAATTTACTATGAAAGCGAAACGTATCTATTAGGTAAGGAATATGTAGACAAAGGCCTGGAAAAAGGAGTATTTGTTAAAAAGGCCGACGGGAGCGTTTGGATAGACCTTACACAGGAAGGTCTCGACGAAAAATTGGTGTTACGAAAAGATGGAACTTCTGTCTACATAACCCAGGATATAGGGTTGGCCCAACTCAAATACAATGATTTCAGTATAGACGAAAGTATACTCGTTATCGGGGATGAGCAAAATTACCATGTGAAAGTTCTGAAGCTGATCTGCCAGAAACTCGGAATGCCATATGCGGATAATATGTTTCATTTATCGTATGGAATGGTGGAACTCACTACAGGAAAAATGAAAAGTCGCGAAGGTACTGTGGTGGATGCCGATGACCTGGTGGATGAAATGATACAGGAGGCTAAAGACAAGACGCTTGAATCAGGTAAGGCAAAAGACTTCAACACGGAGGAACTCATTGCACTGTATGAAATGATCGGGATCGGGGCCATGAAATTTTACCTGCTTCGCGTAGACCCAAAGAAAAAAATGATCTTTAATCCGCAGGAATCAATTGACCTGCATGGATTCACCGCCACGTCGATACAATATACTCATGCTCGTATTAAGTCAATATTGCGAACCGCGCAAGCCACAGGTTTTAACATAGGACCCGATCCACTGTTTGCATTGGAAAAGAAATTACTGATCATGCTGGAGCTCTACCCTGCTATGATAGAACAGGCTGGCGAAGAGATGAATCCGGCTGTTATTGCATTGTATGCCTATGAACTCTCCAGGAAATTCAATTCGTTTTACGATGCCCATTCGGTTTTAAAGGCTGAAAATGACCAGAAGAAAGAACTGCGCCTTAGGATTGCACAGATGACGGCAAATATCATTGCATCTTCCATGAAACTATTGGGTATAGATGTGCCGGAGCGAATGTAATACTGACACAAGGTACTTTAGTAGATCCAGGACCAACACTTCCACTGACATTCATCAAAGAACGAAATTGCCATGCAGGCCGACTCAGTACGGCTCATTATGTTGCATCAATATTTTTTACAGTAAGATCGGAAGATGTTTATCCTTAAAACTAATATTAATTTATCGAATACGGTGTATGGATTACTATTCATAATGCATCTATGGAGTTATAATACCGTTTATCAGCTTTAACTTTTATTTATTGTTGGCTTGATTTAAGTATTTGCTTTTTTCGTTGATATTAGTTGCCTGATTGTTTTATTTCGCTTGCCGGCCTTCAACCCATGCCACCCTTACAACCGAGAAAATGAATAAGATAACCATCTGGCTTACGCTCTTTTTGTTTTCCGCTTATTTTTCTTTTGCCCAGGATGCTACCATTAAAGGTACTGTTACAGACACCAGTGATAAAAAAAATCTATCCAACAGTGTAATTGTTATTATCCGCAAGTCAGACTCGGTGCTTGTTGGCTTTACAAGAAGTGATAAAGATGGAATTTTTGTTCTCAAAAAATTACCGGCAGGCAAATCGGTGATCATGATGTCTCATCCGAGTTATGCAGACTTTATAGATGAAACGGATATAACGCCGGGTGCAAACATTGACCTCGGTAAAATTTTCATGACGCAAAAAAGCCAGCTCTTGCAGGAGGTGATTGTCTCCAATGCAGGTGCCATTCGTATAAAAGGAGATACCACCGAATACAAAGCAGACAGCTTTCATTTGAAAGCAGGCGCCACAGTCGAAGAATTGTTGAAGAAACTTCCCGGCATACAGGTAGACAAAAATGGTAAGATCACGGCGCAGGGTGAAGCCGTTCAAAAAGTGTTGGTAGATGGGGAGGAATTCTTCAGTGATGATCCTACCATTGTAACCCAGAACATGTTGTCGGAGGCGATTGATAAAGTACAGGTTTATGATAAAAAAAGTGACCAGGCTACTTTTACGGGTGTTGACGATGGGCAGAAGACAAAAGTGATAGATCTGAAAATGAAAGATAACAGGAAAAAAGGATATTTCGGAAAGGTTGAAGCAGGTTCAGATGCCACTAAATTCTGGAACAACAGTGCCATGCTCAATGCATTTAAAGGGAAGCGAAAATTTTCTACTTTCGGTATCATGTCTAATACCGGCCGAACGGGACTTAACTGGCAGGAGAACAGCAACTATGGAAGTACCGGTAATATGGAAATGACCGAAGATGGCGGTATGTATTTTATGAGTGGCGGCGGTGATGATTTTGGCGGCGGTTATGGTGGAAGTTTTTATGGCGAGGGCCTTCCCAAAGGCTGGAACGTAGGAGCACTTTACTCAAATAAATGGGACGGTGATAAGATTAGCCTGAACGCCGGGTACCAATACAAAAAATTAAATACACAGGCTCGAGGCGTTACCCAGAGCAAGTATATATTGCCTGATACATTATATTATATAAATGAAAATGGGAATAGTTATAGCAGCAAGTTCCGGAATAACCTGAATGGAACCTATGAGTACCAAATTGATTCCAGCTCGAGTTTAAAAGTTACGGCGCAGGGATATACAGGTAAGTCCATTAATGTAAACAATTCCTATACCGAATCACTCGATGAATTTGGGAACTTTGTCAATACAAGTAATAGGCTTACCTCTTCAGAAGCGGATAACAAAAATATTACCACCTCCCTGCTCTTCAGGAAAAAATTAAAAAAGACTGGCCGGACTATTTCGGTTAACCTGAACCAGAATTACAATGAAACACTGTCTAATGGTTTTTTAAATGCTGAATACAAATACTTTAACGAAGCAGGCGCAATAAAAAGCGCTGAAACAACCGACCAGCAAAAACTACGCGATAATATACGATCCGGCATTAGCGGACGTGCTGTTTACACAGAGCCTTTGTCGAAAAGAGCGATACTCGAATTCAATTACAGCATAGGCAATACGCATGGCCGCTCCGGCATCACCACGTTGGAGAAAATGTCAGGAACGGGTATCAAATATGAAAACGTGATCGACTCGTTAAGTAATGATTATAGTTTAGACGTGTTGACTAATTCAGCCGGAATCAACTATCGTTATGCGAAGCCTAAAAAAATCAATCTTTCTTTCGGAGGCAATATATCAAGAGCCGACTTCAGTAGGAAAGACGTGAAAGTGGATTCATCGATAGCTTATAATTTTGTAAACTTTTTTCCAAGGGCGAATGTGAACATGACCTTACCCAACGGCGGTAATCTATACTTCAACTATTCCGGATCTACCAATGCGCCTTCTATAGAACAGATACAGCCTATAAAAGATAACAGCGATCTCCTGAACCAGCGCATAGGCAACCCTGATTTGAAGCAATCTTTCAGGCAAAGGTTCTCCTTGTCGTATAATACGTATAAATTATTATCCCAGCGTTCAATTTACACGAGCTTTAATTACTCCACCGTATCGAACGATTTCAGCAATATTAATTTTGTTGATCCGCTGGGGCGAAGGATTTCACAGCCCGTGAATGTACAGGGCAACCGCTCATTTGGCATGTATGGATATTATTCGAAAAAATTGAAAAAGCCGGATTTAACGCTGGGACTCAATTTTGATATCAACAGTAACCGGAACACGAATTTTATCAATTCCCTAAAGAATGTAAACCATTCCTTTAATATCGGTACCGGCCCACGTATTGGATTTACGAAAGAAAAGAAATATGATTTCAGCTATTCACCCAGGATCAACTGGACCAAATCCACATCGTCTGTCCGCCCCGATGAACCAACCCAATATCTTACCCAGGACCATTATGTAAATGGCACGGTGTTCCTTCCTTTAAAAATGGAATTTGTTACAAACTGTACTTTTAGCCTCAGGCAAAAAACAGA